>NZ_JBHUEO010000064.1:0-1044 GCF_042680885.1 Siminovitchia sediminis
TTAGTTTCGACACTATGGTGGCTGTTTCTTTGTTTTGACATCATTCACTTACCTCCGGGAAAATTGCGTTATGTCGTATTTCAGTATAAACCATGTGTCCATTATAAGGGGGTCAACCACTGGCACGCCCCGATATTTGTCGAATTGAAAAGTTAGGGTTAGATGCGAATCACTTTTAAATATCCCTGGCAGCTTGCGCTTGCTTCAGGTTAACTGTTTTTCCTTCACGTTCAAGCCCTATGGATTGCGCCATGCCGGGCTAACTAAAAAGCAGGATTACTAAAGAAGAAAGGTCCAGCCCGAACCTTTCTTACTTCGCACGGTTTACAAGTGCTCGTGACACTCAATTTTTTATCATCTCACCGATTATAATCCCACAAAATCAGCCACTCTTCCTCATCCTTGACTGCATACACATCCTGAATCAATATAAAGTTTCCGTACTTTCCCTCATACACCTGAGTTACAGGCACTTTATACACAACCTCCAACTCCGGCCCTTCGTCGGCAGGCTGCCAATTTTCCACTTTTTCCGGTTCACCGAGCATATATTCAAACGTTTCTACTCCAAAATGGTTAAAAAAGACATGAGCCCGATCCTGTAAATAATGGCCCTTAGAAAACTTTTCTTTCATATACGGATGGAACATTTCCCATGACTGAGAGAAGTTCCCTTCCTGCTCATACTGGTAAAACTCATCAACTGCCTTGTCTGCCGATATGTCCGGACCGAAAAATAACCACTTAATCAGAGCGAGTGCGAGCAAGGCCATTAGCAGCGGGTTGACCCAAACCGGTTTCCTTCTCCTAAACCCCCTTCTCAACAGCCACACCCCTTGAAAAAGCTCTTTCTATTATGAAGATATTCAAATAGGCGGGTGTCAAGAACAGGCTGCTTTTTTCAAGGGATTCGACAAATTCCGGGGCGTGCCTGTGGTTGACCCCCTTATAATGGACACATGGTTTATACTGAAATACGACATAACGCAATTTTCCCGGAGGTAAGTGAATGATGTCAAAACAAAGAAACAGCCACCATAGTGT
>NZ_JBHUEO010000065.1:0-5097 GCF_042680885.1 Siminovitchia sediminis
GACAGGTCTAGGTGGATGGGAATCTTTTTCTTAAAAATAAAAACACAAAAATCTAGATACAAGTCGTCTAAATGTAAAATAAAAAAGCCTGTAGAGAAAAAAACATATACTTTCTCTACAAGCTGGGCAAGTCCAACAGGACTTGCTTTTTCTTTTTCAATGGGGAGGAAAAAGGGTAAACTAAATGAAGATGTAAATAGAAGGGCAGGCAATGTATCATGATCGTGGAATGCGGAAAATATACAATGGATTTTAGCAAGAAAACCTATATTATGGGGATTTTAAATGTAACTCCAGATTCTTTTTCAGATGGCGGGCGCTATAACAGTCTGGAAGCTGCTGTCCATCATGCCAAGGAGATGGTTGCAGATGGAGCGGATATCATTGATATCGGTGGAGAGTCCACGAGGCCAGGACATAACCCGGTTTCTGTAAAGGAAGAAATTGAAAGAATCGTTCCGGCTATACAAGCGGTTGCCGCGGCTGTAGATGTCCCGATTTCCATTGATACTTATAAAGCGAGGGCTGCAGAAGAAGCAGTAAGGGCAGGAGCCCGCATCATCAACGATATCTGGGGAGCCAAAAAAGAACCCGATATAGCGGCCGTAGCGGCTGAACAGGAAGTCCCCATTATATTGATGCATAACAGGGAGGATCGGAATTACACCAACTTTATACGGGATGTACTGAATGATCTATATGAAAGTATCATGATTGCAAAGAAAGCTGGTGTTCCGGATAGCCGGATTATACTGGATCCCGGGATCGGCTTTGCCAAAGATTACCAGGAAAATGTGCTCATGATGAGGAATTTGGACAAACTTGCCGGCCTAGGGTACCCCGTTTTGTTGGGAACGTCCCGGAAGCGCATGATTGGAACAGCACTCGATCTTCCGGTCGATGAACGAATGGAAGGAACAGGGGCAACGGTGTGCTGGGGAATAGAGCAGGGATGTCATATAATGAGGGTTCATGACGTAAAAGAGATCAGCCGGATGGCCGCTATGATGGATATTCTCATGGAAAAGGGGAAGCTGCATGGATAAGATTTATATAAATGAAATGGAATTTTATGGAAACCACGGTGTTTTTCCAGAGGAGAATATATTGGGGCAGCGATTTCGGGTGACAGTGGTCCTTGAGACTGACTTGAGGGCCGCCGGACGCACGGACGATTTGGATCAAACAGTAAATTATGCAGATATTTATGCGCTTTGCAAAGAAATCGTGGAAGGAAAACAGTTTAATCTTGTGGAAACGGTGGCTGAAAATACAGCGGGTCAAATATTATCTCATTTTGAACAGGTGGAAAAGGTACACGTAAAAGTCGTAAAACCAAATCCGCCCATTAAGGGAATTTATGATTCAGTAGCTGTAGAGATTATGAGGAGCCGTCATGAATAATATAGCTTATTTATCATTGGGTTCTAATATCGGCAACCGTGAAAAATGGTTGAAAGAAGCGATTCGGAAGTTAAATGGCACGAAAGGCATCCGGGTTGAGACTGTATCTTCCATTTATGAAACAGATCCGGTCGGTTTTATAGACCAAGATCCGTTTTTAAATATGGCAGTTAAACTATCGACCTCCCTTTCACCTTATGAGCTTTTGAAACAATGTTTAAAAATTGAGGAGGAGCTTGGCAGGGTAAGGGAAATGAAATGGGGTCCCAGAAAAATCGACCTTGACATTTTATTGTATAATAAAGAAAATATTGAGTTGGAGGACTTGCGTATTCCTCATCCTCGAATGACTGAACGAGCGTTTGTTATTGTTCCGTTGTTGGAGATTGACGAAAAAGTAAGTGTTCCGGATCTACATGTTTCTTTGGCATCAGTCTTAAACGATATACCTGATAAAGAAGGTGTACGCTTGTGGAAACAGATAAATGGGGAAGGCGGATCCGCGCTTTTAGAAAACTGAAAGGGCGCACACAGGAAGGCCTTGCAAAAGAGATAGGCATTTCCGTCTCGGTTTTGGGAGAAATTGAACGAGGAAGCCGGCTTCCTTCAGAACAGATACTTGAACAAATCTCGGGTGTCCTGGACGTTTCCGTTGAGGAATTGACGCCGCCGGATGAATGATAATCAATAAATACGAAAGGAGGGTATACATGCTGAAAATTGGTGATATTGAAATGAAGAACCCGGTTGTTCTTGCACCCATGGCAGGAGTATGTAACTCTGCTTTTCGTCTGACTGTCAAAGAATTCGGCGCTGGACTTGTGTGTGCGGAAATGATCAGTGATAAAGGCATTATTCAAAAAAACGAGAGAACATTGAACATGCTTTATATCGATGAAAGAGAGAAGCCGCTGTCCCTGCAAATTTTTGGCGGGGAAAAAGAAACGCTGGTAGAAGCCGCTCGTTTCGTCGACCAAAATACAAATGCCGATATCATTGATATAAATATGGGATGTCCGGTTAATAAGATCATCCGCTGTGAAGCGGGCGCCAGATGGCTGCTCGAGCCGGATAAGATCTATGACATGGTTTCTTCAGTAGTCAGGGCTGTCAGAAAACCTGTTACTGTAAAGATGCGAATCGGATGGGATGAAGACCACATTTTTGCTGTTGAAAATGCCCGGGCGGTCGAACAGGCCGGAGGTGCCGCAGTTTCCATGCATGGACGGACGCGTGTCCAAATGTATGAAGGACAGGCCAATTGGGATATCATTCGAGAGGTGAAACAATCCTTGGAAATTCCTTTGATTGGAAACGGGGATGTCAAAACACCTCAGGACGCCAAGCGGATGCTCGATGAAACAGGTGTGGACGGTGTCATGATCGGCCGTGCTGCGCTGGGAAATCCGTGGATGATTTACCAGACAGTTAAATATTTGGAAACGGGCGAGCTGACAGGCGAGCCGACGGTAAAAGAAAAAATTGAAGTCTGCAAATTGCACCTGGACCGGCTCATCGCTCTTAAAGGTGAGGATGTCGCAGTACGTGAAATGCGGAAACACGTAGCCTGGTATTTAAAAGGTATTAGCGGAAGTGGAAAAATCAGAAGTGCCGTTAATGAATGCTCGAAAAGGGAAGAAGTTGTCGCACTACTAGACAATCTCGTAGCAGAGTGCTTCGAAAGAAAAGCGGGATAATGACATACCTTTGCTGCCATTCGCTGGCAGTTTTTTTATAATAGATGCCCGTTTTCTTGTGATTAGGTACAATAGGAAGATAGGAATGGCTTAATTATTAGATTGGAGTGGAAAAAATGAGTCAGGAAGAGTTGAATGATCAACTTCAGGTAAGGCGCGACAAAATGAAATCATTGCGGGAAAGAGGTATTGACCCGTTTGGAAAACGGTTTGAGCGGACAGCGCTGACGAAAGACCTTAAAGATAAATTTGAGGAGAAAACAAAAGAAGAGCTCGAGGAATTGGACGAATCCGTAACGATTGCCGGTCGTGTAATGACAAAACGCGGAAAAGGGAAGGCGGGTTTTGCTCATATTCAGGATTTAACGGGGCAAATACAAATTTATGTACGCCAAGATGCGGTTGGTGAAGACCAGTACAATATTTTTAAAACAGTTGACCTTGGAGATATTGTCGGCTTGACTGGTACTGTATTTAAAACTAAGGTCGGAGAACTATCCATCAAAGCAACTGATTTTACGCTGTTGTCGAAAGCACTGCGTCCGCTTCCTGAAAAGTTTCATGGCCTGAAAGATGTGGAACAGCGCTACCGGCAGCGATACCTTGATTTAATTACCAATGAAGAAAGTAAAGAAACATTTATATTAAGAAGTAAAATCATTCAATCCATGCGGCGCTATTTAGATGGACAAGGCTTTCTGGAAGTTGAAACGCCTATGCTCCATGCAATAGCAGGTGGAGCGGCTGCCCGTCCGTTCATTACCCACCATAATGCATTAGACGCGCAATTTTATATGAGAATTGCTATCGAACTCCATTTAAAAAGATTGATTGTTGGGGGTCTGGAAAAAGTATACGAAATCGGTCGGGTCTTCAGAAATGAAGGGGTGTCGACCAGACATAATCCTGAGTTTACGATGATGGAATTATATGAAGCCTATGCAGATTTCAATGACGTGATGGATTTGACCGAAAATATGATTGCTTCCATCGCAAAAGAAGTGCTCGGTACAACTTCAATCCAATACGGGGAATACGAAGTGAACCTTGAGCCGGAATGGCGCCGGCTTCATATGGTAGACGCCGTAAAGGAACATACAGGCGTTAACTTCTGGAATGAAATGACCGATGAAGAAGCGATTCAACTGGCAAAAGAGCATAATATCGAAATAACGGATCATATGACATTCGGACATATTGTTAATGAGTTTTTTGAACAAGTCGTAGAAGAAAAGCTCATTCAGCCTACTTTTATTTATGGGCATCCTGTTGAAATTTCTCCGCTTGCGAAGAAGAATGACGAGGATCCGCGATTTACAGACCGGTTTGAATTATTTATCGTTGGCCGAGAACATGCCAATGCCTTTACTGAACTAAATGACCCGATTGATCAGCGGCAAAGATTTGAAGCTCAATTGGAAGAAAAAGAGCAGGGCAATGACGAAGCGCACGATATGGACGAAGATTTTATCGAAGCGCTCGAATACGGCATGCCTCCAACAGGGGGACTGGGGATTGGAATTGACCGTCTCGTTATGCTTTTGACAAACTCACCTTCCATCAGAGACGTACTTTTATTCCCTCTTATGAGACAGCGTGATTAATGATCGGAACCTTGCACACGGCAAGGTTCCTTCTTTTTATCATATTTTTTTAAAAAACTATTGCACACAGAAAAAAAAGGTGATATATTAAATATCGTTGCTCGCGAGGGCAACAAAAGTTACAAAAAAGTATTGACACCCATCAATTAGGGTGATATACTTAAAAAGTCGCTTCAGGAGAGGGGCATAAAAACAACTTAAAAAAAGTTGTTGACATACCACGAACGATGCGATATAATAGAAAGGCTGCTTCAACGGCAGCGATCAAGTTTGATCTTTGAAAACTGAACGAAACGAAACGTCAATAATTTATGATTTTTAGTCAGCTTTAAAATGAGCTAACAAACATCTTTTATGAGAGTTTGATCCTGGCTCAGGACGAACGCTGGCGG
>NZ_JBHUEO010000066.1:0-7790 GCF_042680885.1 Siminovitchia sediminis
TGTTGGTCCAACGAGGAGTCTAAAGTTATTTTGAGAAGTTGGCAAGTGGCCTTTTTATTTACATAGATTCGAATTACCTACATAAATTAACTGCCAAACCTTACATTTTTAGAATGCCATAAACACTGACTTGTACTTTCATAGTTTTCCTGCTTGATTTATACAAAACTTAAATAATTACATATAAGATATTAACTCTCATCTAGAGTATTCCAATTCAAAAGTGATTGTGCTTCCGTATAAGCGTTATGAGAAATCAACTCTCGAATTCGACTGGAAGAAACCACTCTCCCTTGCGAACAACAAACTGAAGGAAAAACCTTCACTTGAAAATAACGCCTTAAATCATCCAAACCACCTTCTCGTTTATAACCAAATCGAAAATCGCCCCCTACTATAATTTCTGATGGATTTAATGATGATAATTCCTTAATATACTCAATTGCTCTTTGTTGAGTGTATGAAAAATCAAATGGAGCAACAACTACATGATCTACTTGTAGTGTAGCTAATCTCTCTAGTTTTTCTTCAATTGAGGTCAACATTCTTGCTCCTTGAAAGTAGACACGAGGAGGTGGATCAAAAGTATAAACTAAACTTGGAACACCCATTTCCTTACTGCGATTTACTACTCTCTCAATCAATCGTTGGTGTCCCAAATGGATGCCGTCAAATGCACCTATGGCTATGACTGAGGCTGGTAATGTTAATGTGTTCGGTTGATGAACCTGCATATAAGCCACCTTCTTTTAATTTGTTTATACACTTTTTTACATTATAGATTTCGCCAACATTTTTTTGGGATTTTGTACGGTGGGCAACTTAACCTACAGCAATTGATTGTTTCATAAGTTTTGGTGTGTAAATCAACCGTTTTTAGCAATTACACAACCCGATTAAAGGCAGCCTGATAAAAAGTTGTTATATAGATGTCTTTTTATAACACCGTTTGGCCTTAACATATAATTTTATTTAGATTTTGAGATACCGCTGCGTCAGTGAGACTGCAGTTCAATACGTTGCTATTTTTTATCTGAAAACTTTTTCATCAATAGCTTTCCCATCCCCTTATTGGCAAATTTAAGTACGAACGACTAGTTTCATCTGCAAGCGCTAGCGCTTTCTATATGAAAAGCTCAAAATTACTGTGAATCAGTTTTTTTGTTCCATCATTCCCCTTCCTCTACACGCGAAGCGTTAGGTAACAGGAAAACAGATTCTAATGTGCAGAGGAAGAAAAATACTGTTCACAGGTATTCCAATATTTACCGAGACAGTCCCTTGGAATATCCAATAGTCAGAACACACAAATTATTTAAATAATTAAAAGAATTATCATACCAAGCTTCTCCGTCCAACCCTCAAAAAGGGCTAGGATTGCCTGACGTTCATCTTTTTAGTTCCCTGCCCATCCTTTGTTAATATTGGTCTGGTTCATATCCAAACTCCACATATGATGGAAGGTGTTTGGGAAATTACCAGGGACAATTTCATCAAAAATAAAATGTTTTATCGATAGTGTCGAAGATGGAGCTGACTTTTTCAGCATCTTTCTGTACGATGTATCACCGGAATTAATTCAATCTATATAATTACCCCAGATGTCTACACAAGTAATTCTTTCTTTTCCAACTTATTTGTAAAAGTTCCGAATTGGCGATAAAAATGTAATAAGGGTTGACTAAAATCTCCAATTGTAACATCCTCGACCAATCCAATAAAAATTGTATGATCTCCAGCTATAACAGTGTTATCTACTTTACAATGGATATGGGCCATTGCGTCTTTAACCATATATGTTTCTTTACCGGAGTCTACTTCAACGAAATCTTCAAAGAATTTTGGTGCCCCTGGTTTAGCTCCTGCTTTCGCTATTTCACTTTGATCATTACTTAAAATGCTCACACCAAATTTTTGCATGTCTTTAATTGCCTTGGTACCTGAATTTTTAGTAAATAAGCTCACTAATATTAACGGCGGTTCCATTGATATAGAACAACACGCACTTACCGTCATTCCCCACGGACGTCCATCAATTTCCGTTGTTACCACAGTTACTCCAGTAGCTAAACGACCCATTGATTCTTTAAATAGCTCTGCTACTTCCTGCATGTTTTCGTCTCCCTTCTGAACTAGACTAACAACATACAGGGAAACGGGTTCTTTTGGAATAAAACCCGTTCCGCCTGTTGTTATTTAGCTCTATTTAAATCTTACTCATTTTTCCATCAGCCTTCGATTTTAGGTAAATTGAGAAAGTCGCGGATATGGTTAACGGATTCTGAACGGTCATAAATATTATAAAAGTCTTTTCTAACGACCGGAGCATTTGTTGCATTTAAGTTTTCAAACAATGCAACACGGCCAGCATGGCTGCTTGTTGTAAGATCCCATAGAAAATTAAAGAATCTATTCTTTTCACGCGCTGTTACACCGGTTCCTGGTAAGTATTCGTCAAGTTTTTTTCCAACATCAGGGTGATCCCATGTTTTCTTTGTAAAACGACTAATTAAACCTTGCCCACTTAAATCACGCAGTATATGCATTATTTCAGGATACCGCTCAATTGAATGTAGTCTACCAGCAGTTATAATTGATCTTGAAGGTACGAGTACCCCATTCTCTAATTCAGCCTCATTTTCTGCTGCCTCTATATGGGATTTTAATGCAATAGCATATGCAAAAACATCGGAGGCTTTGTCACGAACACCGGCAATAGAACCTGTACCAAGAACATCGATAATTGTTTGAACAACCCCAGCAAATATTTCCGCCCGGTAGGCTAGTCGACTTAAAATATGCCAATGAAACAGTCCGCCAGATTCATTGTAATAGTTAAGTAATTCTAAATTTCCTTTACTGAAAATTAATTCGTTTGGCAGGAAAACATTATCAAAAATCAGCATACCATCTACTTCTTCGCCGACCCTTGAATCTAAAGGATGGTCATCGAAACTATTATTGTCTAATCTCGTTACAGGCTCCCTTAATGCAATCGTTAACCCTTCTGAATTTATAGGTACAGCAGCCCATATTGCAGCATCTTCATCTAAGCCGGGAGATAGAACAGTAGAAATAGTTACAAAATGAGCTTGCGCGGCAATGGAGCCACAAGATTTAGCGCCTTGCAAAATCACTCCATCAGGACGTTCCTCCACTATTCTTAATTGCCCTTTTCTTTCTGTTCTGGGAATAGTACGATCCGTCTGAGGGTCAACAATAAGATCAGCGCTTATAATATTATGTTTTTGACTAAATTCAACAAATTTCCTTATATTATCTGCTCTTTGTGGATCTTCAGCTTCGATCTTGTCAATTACAGCCAAAAATCCTAGTGCCATATAGGGCCCATAATCGTTTGGTCGACCAAATACACCAAAAGATTCGTAGGTATTCGCTTTTAACATTTTGCGTTTTATTTGTAAATCTTCCAACGTTGTTGGTACCTTCCAACCCGTGTTGTATCTTTTCCCATCTTTATCTAGATAGGTGGAAAAATCTTTTGTTTCAGCGTTGAATTGTTGATCGTAAATCCTAGCTATTGTTTCTACTCCTCTTTTTAAGTGAGGATGTGTAACAGGGTCTTTTATCTCTTCCCCCTCTGAATCAATGATTCTCCTGCCATCTCTTAGACTCTCTTTATATTGATCACCTGTCATAAGATAGGGCTCAGAACCAGTCTTTAGTACCTCTTTCAATTTTGTTGCGTAATTGTATTCTGTCTTTACTGTCATATTTCAGATCCCCCTATTTGTAGTTAATTTTTGTTTTGTAATACTTCTTGCAAATTCGGATTTTGTTGTTTCTGGAATTCTTCCTTCATAGTATGGCAAGTTAACTTCACGCGGTTTGTAACTTCCATCATCAATACATTTTTTTACATGTAAAGCTATTTCCTCCATCGTTGCAAACCAAACGTCGCCTTTTTCTTGCATATATTCAATCATTTGTTCCACCTTTCGCAGCCTGGCAGGACGTCCCGTATTAAAGGGGTGCCAAACACTTACCCACAAACCTCCATATTCCCAGGCAGCATCAAAGTTAGCCAGAAACACCTCCATTGCTCTGTCGGGTGAAGCTATTTGCATTACATAATTAAAATCATCATTATGGACATATTGAGGATAATCATCCTGAGACCAATCAGTAGGCAATTCAATTAATCTCCCAGACTTGGAATTCAGTACATATGGCACGTCATCCTCCATTAAAGATGAATCATATAGAAACCCTTCTTGAGCTAAAAGATCAGCAGTGTTTTCTGAGAAAGCAAACCATGGAGCCCGATATCCAGTGGGATGTTTTCCCGTAAACTTTTTGATAACTTCCGCTCCACGCTGGAGCCAATACAACTCATCTTCTCTGGTTTGTTTGTATGGATGCTCATGCATATATCCATGATGAGCGATCTCATGTCCATCACGTAATATTTGTTCAACAGTCCATGGGTTTCGTTCGATAACCCATGCAGGGATAAAAAACGTCTGCTTGATTTCGTATTTTCTATACATCTCCAAAATACGTGGAATCCCAACTTCAGTACCATACCTCAACCATGAAGTTGTTGATACTAGTGAGCCTGCGTTATCCGGATAATCAAGGTGCACCAAACTATCAGAGTCTTCATCGAAGGTGATCGCAACTGCACATCTTTTTCCATTTGGCCATGTAATTGGATTTTTAATCATAATTGTACCTCCAATAAATTTTAGTTTCTGTGTATTTTTTTCTTTACTATAATTAATTTCTATCTACAACAGCTATTGCTTCAACTTCTATAAGACAACCATCTGTCATAAATCCGTCTACGCGAACAGCAGTCCCGCATGGACCAGGTTCAGGTAAAAATTCCATTCTTACCTTCGTCATCTTTTCCCAAAATTCTGTTACCTCTTCGCGGTCACCATCAAAGGTGTAAAAAGTATTAAGTTTAACTATGTCCTTTGTATCCGCGCCAACCTCTTTGAGAACCTTTCGGATATTTTTAAAAACTTCTCTTGTCTGAGTCTCAATATCACCTTTGCCGATGACTTCCCCTTTTTCGTTCATTGAGAGTTGGCCACCAACAAAAATTAAATTATCTACCATCCACCCTTGGGAAAAACTTACAGGCATGCTCCAATCCCAATGTCCATCCGGCATAATCCTTTCCTTCTTCATTGAAAATACACACCTCACTGTTTGTTGTTAAAGACCAACTTAATTCAAAAGATAAAGATAGATTCAACTGGTTATATCTTTATTAGGGTGTAAGAAATTAAAGACGATTTCACCCCTCCCTTCCAAAAAGGTAAGAATATATATTATTAACTGTCCCGTATGTTCGGTACAGTTAAAAACAAAAAAGAAACCACTTTCATAACTTCTTTATATTGAAAAATTATTATTATCTCTATTTTAATTGATCTATAAGCACCGTATGAGCGGTACAGTATATAATACCTGGATAATGCTTTCATTCATTGCTTTAACACAAATAATGCCATTGATCCTGCGTCATATGATTCATAGAATCTGGAAGTGCGGTAAAGTAATTAGGAAAGAGATAGGATCTTTGCTGTTTTTATAACCATAAGTGTTATTATTCGCCCCATTTCCATTAATCAGATAATACCGTACGTACGGTACAGTTGTCAACAAAAAATTTAAAATTTTTATTTATTATCAGAAAATATTTTACCCAGGGTTTGCTGAATAACCGAAAGTGTCTCAATTCATCTGAAGCCTCTGCCAACTTTTTGACCCACTCTAGCCAAAGATATTGACACTTATGACATATTAAAAAAAGCTATTGGTATCTAGAAGACTCCAATAGTGTTATATTTGTCTTATTTAAGGTGTTTACTGTCTAGTTTTTTACTATCAGGAGCCCAGCGAACATGCTGTTGGCGTGCTTCTACAATTACAAGCTCTTGCTTTCGTCTCTTTTAAAGGAGCTAATAGTCACTCATCTTTGATGGGAAATTTTTACTTTATTATACTTTTTTACCTTTCTGTTGTTCCTATCCCTCTGGCGATTGCTAATTCATCGCGGAGGTATTTTCACCCTATCCACACGCAACTACACCAAATTGTGTTGTACCTTTTATTAAAGTGACAGAGCACCACTTAAAGATACATCAAGGGTTTGCGGTATCAGAGGGTCTTCTATACCGCTTGTTTTTATAACTTAATTCAAGAATGAGATCATTTTTTCCGAGAGATTGATTCGTACACTGTTAAACAAAGTGTTGGTTATCGGAAGCATCAGAAAAAAAGATATTGTTCATCTCCTATTCTATCGATCCAATTGACATTAGAGCAAAACACAGACGGTCTGCATATCCGACCACCATTTGTCTTGGTCATGCTGACAAAAATGTTAATAAATTTAGGATCCAACTGAGGCATATGATGATCGAAAACGTATTCAAGGGCTGGCCGGTGCTTATTATAACACCTTGGATATGGAAGGAAGATGCGGTTTTGAGTCTATGGTAAACACTGAATTTGCGGGTTTTTCAAGGTAGCCATATGTGACTTACTCCCTTTCAAACAATTTTATGCAGGATCCTTCGATTCTAGGACTGTACACAATGGTATTGATCTCTTTGTTCATATAATGGTGCCCCATAGGAAAAAAGGATCCTAGAATCATCGAGCAGTGCAGCTATTTTTTCCAAGATGGTTTGACCTATCTTTTTTAAAGCTGCTACTTTATACAGGAACAACCTGATAATAGAATTACATCTTTACACCTTCATACCATGCGTTATAGCTTATTAAATATCAAGATGGAATCCAGTTAAAATATGTTGACCTTTCTAACGTATATCTGTAAAATTTCGGTAAATACGAATTATTTGATACATCTAAAGAGCGGAGGAAAAATTTTATGGAAACAGTCAAACCACACAATACACGTGAAAAAATTTTAATAGAAGCATTGAAACTTGTACAAAGAGAAGGATTTACACGCCTTACAATTGAGAGGGTAGCAAAAGAAGCAGATTTAAGTAAAGGAGGATTATTATATCACTTTCCTTCAAAAGAAAAGTTGGAAGAAGGAATGATTGAATATGTGATGGAGAAGTCAAATATGAATCTTGAAAAAAAGCTTTCCGTAGAGGAGGATACTCCTGGTCGATGGCTTCGGGGGTACGCCAAAGCTATGTTTGAAGAGGCCGGTCTACAGGAATTAACGAGCCCCGGTTTACTTGCAACAATGATTTCAAATCCAGCTTTCGTTGATTCCTGGCGTAAAGAATACAAAAAGTGGCATGAGAATGTCAGAACCGATAGTCAAGATGTACTTCTTGGTACTATCATTTTTTTGGCAATTGATGGGCTATGGTATGCTGACCTGCTTGATCTAAACCCCCCCAAAGGAGAGTTCCGACAACAACTCTTTGAAGCATTGCTGAAATTGATTAAACTTGACTCGACGAAAAATTTTCTAGATCTTATTGAATGATCGAAGTATGTTTGGGGAACGAATGTTTACTAAGACAAGAATCTAAAGTCCGGTAGTTATAGGATTGTCATCTTGAGTTTCGGACCTATGGCCAAACGCACGCTAACTGAAACATATATAGTTCAGAAACCTGGCTTAGCATACGAGGAGATGTATGCGAACCTCCTGCGGAAGGACCGTCTGCATGCATTAGACAACCCTGCAGTTCCCGTCTGTTTATGGCATTCTAAAAATGTAAGGTTTGGCAGTTAATTTATGTAGGTAATTCGAATCTATGTAAATAAAAAGGCCACTTGCCAACTTCTCAAAATAACTTTAGACTCCTCGTTGGACCAAC
>NZ_JBHUEO010000067.1:0-24624 GCF_042680885.1 Siminovitchia sediminis
CAGCGTTCGTCCTGAGCCAGGATCAAACTCTCATAAAAGATGTTTGTTAGCTCATTTTAAAGCTGACTAAAAATCATAAATTATTGACGTTTCGTTTCGTTCAGTTTTCAAAGATCAAACTTACTTGCTGCCCTTTCGGACAGGATTATTATTATATCGCATCTAATTTAGTTTGTCAACAAGTTTTTTGGTTTGTCTTTCAACCTCGTTTGAAGCGACTTTTATAGAATAACATATAAATGAAGTTTGCGTCAACAGGTTCTTAAATGTTTTTTCGCCGTTAACTAAGCTGCTAAATAACGACGACTACTAATATATCAGACATGAAATCTTGTGTCAATATGTTTTTCTCAATTGATAACACCGTTCATATATTCCGGGAATGTTTGATTCTACTCGGATCGCTCTAACCATATCATTGTCTATTAAATATTCCAAAAGCGTTTCGATATTAGACCCATAATATTTGATTTCGGGATGCTGTTCAACCATTTCATAATTCCAAATCTGATGCTCCTCCAGTATTTCCAAAATATGCTCAGCACCTTTGGGTATATTGGAAAATATGAGAAATCCGCTTGCCAAGAATAAAAGTTCCAATCTTTTTTCTATGGGTTCGCCGCTGGTAATCAGTTCATCGAAAAGCTTTATGATGTCAGGTTTTCTTTGTTTGATTTGATCCCATAGGGCCGGTTGGATGAGTTCACCTCTCTCAAGTAATGTCAGCCTTGCCAGGCGATAAAGAGAATTTATCAGGCGATTATATGCATCGAGAAACTTTCCTTTTTTAAAAAGTTTTTTACCAAGTGTAAAATCGTGTATTAATTCCGCAAATTCTACACCAATTTTCAATTTGTTACTTTGCTCGGGCGGTTCATTTTGGATACTTTCCATATATCGGTCACGTTCGAATAGTACCTCGCCTTTGCTTAATAACGGGAGAGAATTGGAATTCTTATACAATCTTTCACGAAATAGACGCTCATCCATCGTAACGAGCCCCACTTTCATACCTTGAAGGTAAAAGTGTCTGGACTGTTCGAGTTGCTCCTGCTCTATTACTACAGCCCAAATAATGACATCAAGACTTCCCTGTCCGATCAACTCTTCATTCGTTTGATCAAACAGCAAAACAGCCATTGTTGTAGGGCGTGCAGCGCAATGGTTGACTAAAGGCCGAAGAAGATTTTCCATTCCCAGTCCTCCATTAAAGCTTTTATTTTCATTGCTCTCTAGTTCCCTTTGTTCCCTATTCGACGAAAATTACCGAATTTCCTTCTTCTCTAATTTGTTACTTTATAAAGAGACGTTCAATTTTGATTTATGGTATTATTTATTGTTGGGAGGGCTCATACATGGCAAAAAAGTATTTAAGTAAAATTAATAAAATCCGCACTTTTGCGTTAAGTCTCGTTTTTATCGGCTTTATTATTATGTATTTCGGGATTTTCTTTCAAAAAAATCCCATTGTCATGACCATTTTTATGATATTGGGGCTGCTGGCCATCATCGGCAGCACAGTTGTCTACTTTTGGATTGGCATGCTTTCTACCAAAGCCTTGCAAGTGAAGTGTCCCAGTTGCGGGAAGCCCACCAAAATACTTGGAAGGGTGGACATGTGCATGCACTGCAATGAGCCACTGACTGTTGATCCGGCTTTGGAAGGCAAAGAATTTGACGAAAGCTACAACAGAAAAAGGAAACATTAAAAAAATCGCCCTTCGGCGATTTTTTTAATGTTTCGTCTGATCTGTACAATCAGGGCAAATTCCGTATATTTCCATACGGTGATGGCCAACGGAGAATCCCGTCATGTGAGCAGCTAAATGTTCCACCTCATCTAATCCAGGATAATGGAAGTCAACGATTTTTCCGCACTCTTCGCAAATTATATGGTAATGATCAGATGTCACAAAATCAAAGCGGCTGGATGAATCTCCATAAGTGAGTTCCTTCACTAGGCCAACTTCTTTAAAAACACGCAGATTGTTATAAACTGTTGCGACACTCATATTAGGAAATTTGCTTTCAAGAGATTTGTAAATATCATCAGCTGTCGGATGTGACATAGACTGAATTAAATACTCCAAAATCGCATGACGTTGAGGTGTGATCCTAACCCCGGTTTTTTTTAATGTATCAATTGCTTCTTTTAATTGTTGATCTAACATCGCCATGCACCTCATTTCTCACCATAAATTCATTATTATATTATAATCCTTATAATTAGTGTACTAGTATAGATGGTTTTTTGTCAATGGTTTCATCAGTTTTCATGCAATGTGGGCTCAGTGATTCCCATTTGTCTATTTACAAACCGAGCAGCGACAAAGAGCAGATCGGACAGCCGATTTAAATAAGAGAGAACAAGGGGATTGGTGTTTCCAAGGGCAACTGCACACCTTTCAGCCCTTCGGACGACCGTTCTTGCTGTATGAAAAGCTGCTCCGGCCGGATGTCCGCCCGGTAAAATAAAATTGTTTAAAGGTGGGAGTTGTTGATTCCATCGATCAATGATGTTCTCCATCTCTTTTACATCCTCTTCTTTCAGCTTCCATCTAACCTCCTTACCGGAAGGAGTTGCCAATTCGGCTCCCACATGAAACAAAATAGTTTGAATCCCGTAAAATACTTTCTTGACCTCTTCTATTTCCGCTTTTTCAACATTGTGCAGGAAGCTCAGTGCCAGTCCAATATTTGAATTGGCTTCATCACATGTTCCGTATGCCTCCACTTGCAAGTTATTTTTGGGAACGCGGGTTCCGTACACTAGTGAGGTCATTCCCTTATCCCCCGTTTTTGTGTAAATTTTCACTTGAGACCCTCCATTAGTTATTATTTATTATCTTATCAGGTTTATGAATGTCTATGGGGAAATGTTCTTGATTAAAGAAAAAAAGGACTGCTTTCGCAGCCCTATAAAGATAACTGAGGAGGTATGCCCTGTACTTATACATTATGTGTGAATCAAAGATCGGAATGGACCAAAGCCGCAGATCCGTTAAATTGGGCAGACCCATTTCTTCATTCGAGTGAAGACCATGGACTGATCACCCGAATACATTAAAAATGCCGTCCATTCAGACGGCTTCTACATTAAGAAAGGTTCTCTCTTATGTATTTCAACGCTTCCTCAGCATGGCCTTTTGCTTTTACTTTTCTCCACTCCTTCACTACTTTGCCTTCTTTATCAATAATGAATGTGGAGCGTTCAATTCCCATATACTCTTTTCCAAAGTTCTTTTTTAGCTTCCATACATCATATAGCTCGGCTACTTTGTGATCAGTATCAGATAACAGCAAAAACGGCAAGCCGTGCTTCTCAATAAACTTGTCGTGCCTGTCCAAAGGATCCGGACTTACGCCTAAAATGACAGCATCCAGACTTGAAAAGTCCTCGTGCATATCGCGGAAATCGCAAGCCTGGGTTGTACAGCCCGGGGTCATATCCTTCGGATAAAAATAAAGAAGAACATTTTTTTTACCGCGGTAATCTGAAAGTGATACTTCCTTCCCATTGCTTGCAGGCAGCTTAAAGTCAGGTGCCAATTCTTTTTCTTTGACTGTCATGAAATCCGCCTCCTATTAATATCATCTTGTATTAGCGTACATAATTCCCATCATAAATTCAAACATCCGCTACTTTTTGGAAGACGGGTCCAAATCAATAAATGTACGTACAACAAAAGCTGCCGGGATTGTATAGCCAACAAGTGCTTCAATGATGACTAACAGCCTGCCGACTCCCACGGGGGCCACGTCTCCAAAACCTACTGAAAAGAGGGTGACAGCACTTAAATAAATAGAGGTCCCAAGGCTTGTAAAAAATGGGCTTTCATCCCCCGGGATAATCTCAACATCATTAAACACATGAATACCTTTCATATCAAGCAGCAGAAAAAGAACGCCAAATCCAATCATGATCACTGCATACGTAATGCCTAAAAACACAAAGTTTTCAAAGGAAACTTCTTTATATTTAAATCGGGAAGGGAAAAAAAGCAGTCTCAGTGACATGAATATACAAATAACAGCACCAAAGAAAAGAACATACCACAAGCCAGGGACCCCCTTTGGACTTTGTCCTTCTTTCATTCATACGTACAACTTTTTACTTCTATTCAGGTAAATCAGGAGGGTTTGGATTGCGCGAATATATCCGTAGATATACAATGGAGGATAGGATTTTAATAAACTGTCGGTTTTAATAAGCCCTATAAAATCTGCCCTTGGGCAGGGACTTCTTGAATACCTCTAAATAAAAAAACACGATCTAAACAAACCGCATACTTTTAAAAATCAATGGAAAAGTGTCCATATAATTATAGAAAGGAATCATCAGTATGAAGCTCGGTGCCCGAATGTTGAAAACAGGAATTGCAATTACATTAGCACTGTATATTGCACAGCTTCTCAACTTGCCCTCACCCATATTTGCCGGGATTGCCGCTATTTTTGCTATTCAACCGACGATTTACCGCTCTTATTTATCGGTCGTTGAGCAAGTTCAGGGAAATATTATTGGTGCCGTTTTGGCTGTGGGTTTCTATTTATTATTTGGCAGCCATGTTTTAATTATCGGTTTGACAGCTGTTATTACAATCGTCATTATGGTAAAACTTAAACTGGAGAGTTCAATCCGTTTGGCGCTCGTTACTATTATTGCCATAATGGAAGCTCCGTCAGAGCAGTTTTTATATTTTGCATCGCTGCGCACTTTTTCTATTTTTCTGGGCATTTTATCAGCTATCGCTGTCAATTTTATTTTTCTCCCACCCAAATATGAAACAAGATTATTTCAAAGTATTTCCGATGTAACGGAAGATGTACTAAAGTGGATTCGTCTGTCCACCCGGTTTGCCTCGGAAGACCATCTATTAAAAAAAGATATAGAAACAATTAAAAAGCGCATTGCAAAGGTAAATCAGTTTTATACGATGTATGAAGAAGAACCCCGCTATTTTAAAAAGAAAGATTATGCTAAGCTGCGTAAGCTGGTACTTTATCAGCAGATGATTCAGGTCACCCAAAAAAGCTTTGATTTATTGAAGCTTCAGCATCAATATGAAACGACTTTACAGAAGCTGTCGGAGTCTCTGCAAGCAGAGACCCGGGAAAGGCTGGATTATCTGATCGGTTATCATGAACAGCTGCTTTTAAAATATATGGGAAGAGTGCGTCAGGAAGCGGAGCTGGATGACGTACTGCAGGATGAAACAGACAGAAATCAGCTGCGGGATTCCTTCTTAAAAGAGATTCGAAAGACTGACCCCGAAGATGTCTTTCAGCCATATCATTTGATGCGGATACTTTCAGCTATTCTCGATTATGAAGAGCAATTGGAACACTTGGATAAATTGATCAATTCCTTTCAAACCTATCATGAAGATGAGAGCCAGGTAGATTTAACCTAAACGATTCATCTTTTTTAAGTACAGTTTACCCTTACTGCAATCTGTATACGACAGATATTTCTAATTTTGTAAATGGAGCCGGTGTTTGTCTGCGGAACCTGGGTTAAAAGTCCATTCTTCCTATTCTGTTACAAGCTGCCTGACAATGATAATTCTAGTGTAAACGGCGCTTGGAGTTTGACATATCCGGATATCCCTGCAGGATTATTTAATGTTATATTTCTTGTTCTAAAGAGAAAACGCCAGAATTTTAGCCTGGCGTTTTTTTAACTTAGTTTTATTATTATTTCCTTTTGATTTCTTCATATTTTTGAAACCAGTCCGGAAAGGCCTTTTTAAACTGGACGGGCCTGAAATGGCCTTGTTGTTTTTTAACAACAATGTGAGTTGTTGTTCCTTCTGCAAAGATATCATCTTCATGGTTTACGATACGAAAGCCATAGACGGTTCTTAATCCTTTATTTTCTTCCACCCATGTTTTGACAAATACCCGATCTCCCAAAACAATCGGCTTTTTATAGGTAATGTCCAGATGATAGACGGGGGCATAATATCCGGCTTTTTCCATGTCTAAGTAATTGTATCCGATATCCTCAATCAACTGTGTTCTTCCTAATTCCAGCCACTTTATATAGTTTCCGTGATAGATGACCCCCATCATATCTGTGTCTGCATATAAAATTTGAATTTCTTTTGTAGCAATATACATAATTCCTCCTGTGATCTTCCATCTGCTGCCTGCTTCGGGAACTGCGGTACCCCCTGCGCAGCTATTTCCACCAGAGACCAGAATTCTCCTTATCGAACAAGCTCCTCTAGTTTAATTGCTGAACCTGAAACAAATCATAATAATGACCTTTCTTCTCCATCAGCTCCCGATGGGTTCCAATTTCAACAATTTCACCGTGTTCGATCAATACGATTCTGTCGGCATGTGTGATGGTAGACAAGCGATGGGCAATGACAAATGTTGTTCGGTTCTTTGCAAGTTCATCCAGCGCTTCTTGAATGAGGTGTTCACTCTCCAAGTCCAGAGCGGAAGTGGCCTCGTCCAAAATTAAGATCGGAGGGTTTTTCAAAAAAACTCTCGCGATGGCGATTCGCTGCTTTTGTCCGCCCGACAGCTTGACTCCCCTTTCGCCAACAGTAGTGTCATAGCCATCAGGCAGATTCATGATAAACTCATGAGCATTTGCTGCTTTCGCAGCACGAATGACTTCCTCATCCGTACTGTCAGGTTTTCCAAGAAGAATATTCATTTTGACCGAATCACTGAATAAGATATTATCTTGGAGAACCATGCCGATTTTATCTCTCAGGCTTCGGACTTTAAATTGTCGGATATCTGTACCGTCCAGGAGAACAGCTCCTTCGGATACATCATAAAATCTCGGGATTAAGCTGACAAGCGATGATTTCCCGCCGCCGCTCATGCCAACAAGAGCAATGGTTTCTCCTTCTTTGACTTCCAGATTAATATTTTTCAAGACGGGTAGACCCTTTTCATCGTATGCAAATGTTACACGGTCAAATTGAATATTGCCGTTCACATGTTTCACTTCAATGGCATCCGGGGCATCGTCAATATCATATTTCTCATCAGCCAGCTCAAAGACCCTGTCCATGGAAGCAATGGATTGTGTCAGGGTTGTAGAGGAGTTGACCAACCGGCGCAGCGGATTATAAAGCCGTTCCACGTACCCCATAAAAGCAACTAGTGTCCCCAAGGAAAGGTTTCCATGAATCACTTGATAACCGGCATAGGCTATAACAATCAATGGTGCAATATCTGTAATCGTATTTACCACAGAAAATGCCTTTGCAGTCCAGTTTGTGTGCTTGATCGCCTTTTTCAAAAAGTACGAGTTATTTTTATCAAACTGCTTTTGCTCATGATCCTCGATGGCAAAGCTTTTAATGACTGACATTCCTTGTACCCGCTCATGCAGATAGCTTTGTACATCGGCCAGAGCCGCCGAACGTTCTCTTGTTAACTTACGTAAATTCCCGAAGAAATATTTAACTGAAATCATATACAGAGGAAATACCGCCAACGATACAAAGGTGAGCGGCACATCCATTGTCAGCATAATCGCTATAGCAATCACAACAGTGGCAGCATCCAGCCACAAATTCATTAATCCGGTAATGACAAAATCTTTGGTAGATTCAACATCATTGATGATGCGGGAGATGATATTTCCAGCCCTATTGTTCGCGTAGAATTTAAAACTCAATTTTTGTATATGTGTAAACAGTTTTTCCCGTATATCATACAAAATTTTGCTGGCCGTCCATTGCGCAAAGTATTGTCTGTAATATTCTACCGGCGGCCGGATAATTGCAAAAATGACAAGCATGATGGCAATGGTGATCATCAATTTCCTTGTTTTTTCATCTGGCGTCAGCGTATCGACGGCAATAATATCGTCTATGACGTATTTCATGATAAAAGGTATCAACAGCGGGATCGCAAATTTAATGATTCCAATGAACAAGGTTAAAATGATTTTCCACCGATACGGCTTTACGAAAGCCATATATCTTTTTATAACCCCCATCCAGCTCCTCCTCCCGGCTTTATGCAAAAAATAAAACCTGTTGAATCTTGCCAACAGGAAGCAATTAATTAAGGTATGTTAAATATCTGTCATACCAAATATCAATAAATTCTGCCGAAAAAGGCCCTTTGCCCTGACGGATCCACCTTACCAGCTTTTCAACATTCTTCTTCAAGATATGGTCAATGACATCCGGATATCCCATCAGCTTGCGATTTTGTTCATATTCATCTTCGTCGAGCAAGGTGTAAGTCATATCCGGGAAAACTTTAATATCCAAATCATAATCAATGTATTTTAAAGCCCCTTTGTCAAATACGTAAGGCGAACCGAGGTTGCAGTAGTAATAAATCCCATTCTCCCGGATCATGGCAATAATATTAAACCAGAGGTCAGAGTGAAAATAGCAAATAGCCGGTTCTCTTGTAATCCATGTCCTTCCATCCGATTCGGTCACCGGCGTCCGGTCATTTCCTCCGATCACCAAGTGGTTTGTTGCCTTGAGAACCCGCGTTTCTGCCCATATCCGGTGGATATTTCCGTTATGTTTATAGCTTTGAATTTGAATATTCGAACCTTCCGTGGGGATGTCCATCCTTTTACCCTACTTTCCAAAAAAACAGAATTGCTTCATCTTCATCGAACATGCTGTCTGCTCAATTACTCTATACCTGAATTTTTATTTGAATAGATATTATCATTATAACGGTTCCTCTTCCTTTTTAAAACTGTTGTACTTCTGTCTTAGATATAGATATATCGTATAGTCATTTAGTAAAAAAAGGGTAAAGCGTGTAAGCCATAGGGGGGTGCCTGCGGTTTTTACTGTGCGGGGAAATGAACTTATTTTTCCTTCCTGCCCTTTCTCTTGGATGTCCAATACAACAATGACACCGGGCACCCTGTCTTCAAAAGGGTAAAAATAACAAAAAAACAGAAGACTGCCCTCATTTGAAAGCAGTCTTCCGTTATGGGTCTTTCCGTTATTGTTGGCCGAAGTTACCAGCGTTTTTGTTCTTGTTAGCTTCAGCCTGCTGGTTTTTCTGTCTTACTTGCTGTGCATCAGTTTCACTGGCAAACTCGGTACCGAATTGGCCTGCACCTGCACCTGCTGATTGGGCATTTTGCTGTCTTACTTTTTGTACGTTTGTTTCGGATTGGTTTGGTCTTTTAGCCATAGTTCTCACCTCCACATACATTAGAGTATCCAGAGGTGAATGTTGTTATCCAAAATTTTTTATGTAAGTCTATACCAAAATTGACCGGCCGCCATCAACAATAATTGTCTGGCCTCTGATCATCCAGGCATCTTCGGATACCAAAAACATAATGGTTTTTACGATATCCTCCATTTCGACCATCCTTCCGGCCGGGGTATTTTTGCGCGCATCTTCCAGCAGTTCTTCCCGGTTGGGAAAATGCTTTAAAGCTTCTGTATCAATAGCCCCGCCTGAAACCGCATTGACAACGATATTTTTCGGGGCTAATTCAACTGCTAAATATCGGGTCAAAGCTTCAACAGCTGCCTTGGATACACCGACTGTTGTATAGTTCTCCAAATAGCGTATGGAGCCAAGAGAACTTAAGCTGACAATTTTTCCACCGCCGTTTTTCTCCATAAGCCTGGCTGCTTCTTTGGCGCAGAACAACAGGGCTTTACTGTTGATGTTTATCGTCCAGTCCCAGTGAGATTCTTCCAATTCCATAGCCGGTCGTAAAACACCTGAAGCCGCATTGTTAATGAATACATCCAGCCTTCCAAATTCTTCTTCTATTTGCTGGAACATTGTTTTGATCTTTTCTACGTCTCCCACATTTGCACGTACAAGAAGTGCTTTTCTTCCCAATTTCTCAATTTCTCCAACTGTTTCAAGCGCTGCTTTTTTGTTCCTTGCATAATTGACAACAATGTCATATCCTTTTTCTGCAAGAGCCAATGCTGCCGCCCTTCCGACTCCCCGGCTGCTGCCTGTAACAAGTGCAACTTTTTTGCTCATATGTATCCACCTTTCCATTTACTCTCCATATTGTACATGTGTTGATCCTCTGTGCAAAGTCAACTCTTCTTTTCTTTATACGCTTTCCAGATTTTTTGATGGGAAACCGGAAAAGCCAGTTCTTCCAGTTCCTGTCCAGTCACAAAACGCAGGCCTCCGCATCCGGTAATTTCACCTTGTTGAAGCTTTCCTTCAAATGCGTCTATCATCCATGTCAAATGCGTAAAAACGTGATGGACTCTTGTAAAGGAAACATGGTCAATCGTCGCATCCAAAGAAAATTCAGTCGATAAAAAATCTTGCAGAGACTCCCAGGGATCCAGCAACGGGACCACCTTCAAGTTCGGAAATTCCCAAAGATTTGCCAAAAGCCCTTTCTCTGGGCGTTTACGGACTAAGATCCTGCCATGTTCATCTCTTAAAACGACTGCCAGCCTATCCTCGTGGCGGGTGCTTTTTTTGCGGGTTTTGACCGGAAGTTCAGCCTGAACACCTTCCGCAAAAGCCCGGCAATGCTCTCTAACCGGACATAGCAGGCAGGCCGGTTTCCCAGGAGTGCAAATAAGAGCCCCCAATTCCATCAGTGCCTGGTTGAAATGGGAAGGGCTGGGGACATACATCAGCTCCTGTGCAGCTTCTTCAAACACTTTCCGCGCAGATGTTTTAGCTATATCTTCAGTAATTAATAAAATTCTCGACAGCACCCTCATAACATTGCCGTCTACTGCAGGTATCGGCTTGCCAAAGGCAATGCTGAGCACGGCACCGGCCGTATAGGGACCCACTCCCTTTAACTTTAATATTTTTTCTTTTGTATCGGGAACTTTTCCACCGTATTTGTTGACAACTTCCTTTGCAGCCGCATGTAAATTTCGGACCCTGGAATAGTACCCCAGCCCTTCCCACATTTTCAGAACGGCTTCTTCATCAGCTTCTGCAAAAGCTTCAATGGATGGAAATCTTTCCAAAAAGCGGTTATAATATGGTATGACAGTATCAACTCTTGTTTGCTGCAACATGACTTCAGAGACCCAAACTTTATATGGATCATTATCTTTTCTCCACGGCAAATCCCGTTGTTCCTCTTGAAACCATTGGACCAAATCATGTTGAAATTCCTCAATATTTATTTTCATTTGTTCTTGCAACCCCTGATTCTTTGTTCCAGTGTGATTCATTTGATTATTCATCCTTTTAAGCGGGAATAGTATGACTGATATAAGACAATTTTGATGTAACCATCGTTTTCATACGATAACAAAAAGTATTTTGGTATTTTTAGAATGATCCCTTCACAGAGGAGGACCCAGATTGGATACAGCAACTCATGTAGTGATGGGATTTGCTATTGGCGGCCTGGCCACATTGGATCCAGTAGTGGCGGAAAGCACCGTCAATACACAAAGCGTGCTCATTGCTGCTGTTATCGGCTCGCAAATTCCCGATATAGATACGTTGTTAAAACTTAGGAATAATGCTGTTTATATACGTAATCACCGAGGCATTACACATTCATTGCCGGCCATTTTGTTTTGGTCTGTTCTCGTGGCAGCATTTGTCTACTTCATTTTTCCCGAAGCAAACTGGACGCACCTTTGGATTTGGTCACTGGTTGCCGTTTCGGTACACGTATTTGTAGATATTTTTAACGCCTACGGGACTCAGGCCCTGCGGCCGATCACATCCAGATGGATTGCCCTGGGAATGATTAATACATTTGATCCGTATATATTTGGAATCCATGTTCTCGGCATTGTCATCTGGCTGCTGGGAGGCCATCCAGGCTATACGTTTTTAGTGATGTATATCATCATTGCCCTTTATTATGTGCTTCGTTTTATCATGCAGAAGATGGTAAAATCTGCTGTTCTTAAGACAATCCCTGATGCCGAACGTATTATTATCGCCTCTACTATGTATTTTAACCAGTGGCGGATTGCGGTTACTACAAAGGACCACTTCTATGTAGGAAGAGCCTACAGAAGGTCTGTAACCATTTTTGATAAGTTTAAAAGGGATTCTGTTCCGGATAACGACATTTTCCGTGCTGCCCAAAAAGATAAAAACGTTTCTGCATTTTTATCTTTTTCGCCTGTGTACCGATGGGAAATACAGCGCTATGATGATTATACCGAAGTAAGGTTTATCGATCTCCGATATCGAAGCAACGGTCACTATCCTTTTGTCGCCATTGTGAAGCTTACGGATGAATTAGAGGTTATCACATCCTATACCGGCTGGGTATACAGCGAAGAAAAATTAAGAAAAAAAGTCCGTGTTGCCACGGATTGACAGTGACAGTGTTGGTGGGTCCAACGCTGTTTTTTTAATGATAACGATCGTTTTCGTTATGGAGCAAATGAGCATATTTGAGATTGAGTGCTGCAAACTCATGCAGTTTTCCTCCATACTGATTCACCCATATTCTTACGACCTTATCGGTAACCTCTTTCCCTTGATAAGTCCTTCCTGCCTTGGCATAGGTTGATTCAAAGTCCTCCCATAAAAGCTCCACCCATGTCCTTGCCCTGCGATAGGAAAAATGGGGATTTCGTTCCATCAGAAGATTTGTGAGCGTTCATAATATTCATTCAAGATACTCGCTCCTTTTTCCAGCGTATTTTCCGTGCCATTTAGTCAAAATAACTGTAAGCGGTGATTTGTACCGCATGAACAGGAGGCGATCATCGTTGCGTAACAAAGCGAAAGGATTTCCGTATGGCAATAATCACAGGTTTGAAGGAGAACCCCGTGCAAAACCGGAGTACGGTTCTCTGCGCGCAAACGGAACGATTAATACAAACCCTCAGGGGCGCATGAGAGAGTCGGGGGCAAGGGAAGACAACCGTAACCAACCCATGTAAAGGAGGCGCTACCTTGCACAAAGACCGAAATGCTCATATGAATCGTAACTTGACGCCATTTAACAGAGGCTGGTACCGGCCAAAGCATGAAGGATCCCAAGTGAATGGCCAGACACAGCGGACACAGGAACAAATCATTATGGAAAAAGACGCCGTTACAAAATATAAACGCTGATCCGCCCCAAACAAGCAGCACAGCGGCATGAATGTCGCTGTGCTGTTTTATTTTAATAATGAAATTGGAAGTGCTTCCTGCTTTCCGGATCCACCCAGACGATATCCCCAGGCAAATACCCCATTCATATAATCAATTTTAAAATAGGAGCCCGGATCGCCTTCGATCTCATAGATTTCACCGGGCTTAAAATCATCAGGATTTAAAAGATAGGCCTGGGCCATGACAGCTTTTCGTTCATACACGGCAAATTCGTTAACCATGCCCATTTGCTCCGCTTTTCGGGCCTTTTCTTTTACAAGAGCGATCTCCTGCTTTAACTCCTCTTTGCTCATTCGGCTGTATCTTTTTTCATTTTCCATTCTCAGTGCTCCCTCCCGGTTCATCTTGCCCGATATACCGTTTGATCAAATGGGATGTAAACCCTTTTCGGTATAGTGCCTGCTGTATTCGCTGTTTATATTCGTATCCCGTATATTTTTTATAGCGCCGCTTGGCCTTTTCGGCTTCTTTACACAGAGTTTCCCATTCAAATTCTTCCCCTTTTTCATAGTCGACAGCTTCCATGGCAGATTGGACGATATGGGGAGGAAACCCTTTTGTTGCCAACATGTATTCGAGTTTTTGCTTGAGCATTCGTTCAGATAATTTTTGATTTTGTTCGGCATATTTGTTTCCAAGCCTGATGGCATCTTCGATTTGTTTCTCCTCAGGGTATTCTTTCACGGCATGAATAATGTGCTCCCCGGAAACCCCTTTTTTTTGCAGCTCCTGCTTTAACACCAGGGGCCCTTTCTTGCCTGAATTGGCATACGTTCGGACAAAAGCTTTAGCAAATTCCAAGTCGTTGATATATTGCTGTTTTTCTAATTCTCCGATGACCACTTTGATGATAGAAGGGTCCCAATCTTTCCTTTGCAGATAAGATTGAATTTCTGAAGCGGATCTCATGCGGAAAGACAAAAATTGAATCGCTGCGTTATAAGCTTTTCGTACTTGATCTTCGTGACGGATCTTGACTATATCCAGCTCTGAAAGCTCTTTCCCCTTCACCAAATGATATTTAATCAAGACATCCTCGTCCACCGCAAAGGCATATGAACCATCGATAAACAGATTATATCGGCTCTGATTTTTCTTTTGCACGGTTATTTTCGTCAATACGGGCATTCTTCTCATCCTTATCTTATCAATTCATTTCTATTTTATCACAAACGAACCAATACGTTCTGTATGAGAACAGCCTTGTCAGGTAAAGATGGTATTAACTATTTGAGGAGGTGTGCAGGTTGAAGAAAAAGAAAGAATACAAATCGAAAAACAGACTCTCAGCCACACAAGAGGTGTTGTACCATCGCGAGTTCAGGCGTGCGGACAAGGCAGGCCGCTATTCAGAAAAAGGACAGGGATAATTTTGAACGATTGAAAACATGCAGATGGCACAAAATAAAAGCGCAGCATGCTGCAAAGCTGTATGAGGGGGAATGATCATGGGACGTGCAAGAAATCAAAAGACACGGGATAAAAACAAACAAAAGCTGCCCCAAGTTCCACAAACCATGAAAAGCGATGGACGCGACATTGAATTTTCTGAGGAATTGGCGGACCGGGATGATATGGAAGCCATGAAAAGATCTGAGGCTGCAGATCATAGAGCCAAGCGTCAATAGAGATTACATGAACACTCCAGGCAAGGGAATTACACTCTTCCCTGCCTGACTTTTCTCATTCAATGCTCCTCCACAAATACAAAGATGCGTAGCTCAGATACGGATACCACTCTTTGGTGTATGCCTCCATGTCTTTGACTGTTGGTTTGCGGTCAAGCTTATGCAGCTTTTTTAATGCATTTTGTAAACCGACATCCGCCATGGGAAACAGATTTTTTCTTCCCAGTCCAAACAACAAGAAACTTTGTGCTGTCCAAGGGCCAATCCCTCTAATTGCAGTAAGCTCCTTTATCACTTCTTCATCTGTTTTTTCCGCCAAATTCTTCAAATTCAGTTCCCCTTTAGATAACAGCTTGGAAAGATCGATAAGATATTCAGCCTTCCGTCGGCTAAAGCGAAGGTCTTTCAATTGATCAGGCCTCAGGCCGGATACTGTTTTAGGATCAGGAAAAAACGGCACGCCTTCTATTTCATATCCAAAGGTACGAACAAATTGATCCGTAAGGGAAATGGCAAATGATGTGTTCACCTGTTGATGTATGATGGGACGGATCAAAGCCGGATAAAGGTCAAACTCCAAAACAATAGGTGTACCCTTATGCTGCTCAAAAACTTCCTTCAATGCAGTTTTTGAAAAGTGACTATGGATGTCTCCAAGGGGGAGATCCCATTGAAAGATGGTCGAAATCCGCTCCATAATCAAATGTTTTGTATCCTTATTTTTTCCCCGGACAAGAAATAAAGGCTCATTCACCGTTCCGATGGCTTGTATGTCTGCTATTTCCGGAGCTTCCTTGTAAATCGGTATTTTAATGGATCGTTCTTCTTCGTTGATGATATGTAAAGGGTCTCTTGCCAAACGGAGTAAAGCCGAATCAAAATGGTAAGGCCCCTTAACCGAAACTTTTTCTTCCCACATGGCCATTCCCCCTCTTTGTTATTTAATATTAAAAAGACAGCTTCCAGATGGAGCTGCCTATATTATAAAACAAAAGCATTACTCTTCATAATTATGCTGTGTTTCAATTTGTCCGTCTTCATTATGAATATACGCCATCGTTCCGGCTTCTTCAGCCATTTTTTTTGCTTCCTCAACAGCATCTGATTTATTTTTGGCTGTATACCTGGGCTCTTCCACCCCCTCTTTTTTTACAGCCCAATGGTTATCCTGATGAGGCACTACATGATATCTTGCCTCATCCGTCCCTGCACGCTCTTTAAAATATTCGTCCCTTTTCATTTCGGACATTTGGAACCCTCCTTGACATGTGATTGTGCTACCCCTTTACCCACTCAACATTCAACAAAAACATAAAAGAACTCCGGGACAGGATCCCTATACTTACCTTCAATTCCTAAATCTTAAGCCTGGTGCTTTTATTGATCATGTCTAATTGTTTACATGAATAGAATGGTATAAATTTGAAGATGGGAGAAAAGCAAATGAATTATTTTCAAAAACCTTCCTCTCCAATAAATACATACAGCTTTTTTGTCGGGGCTAATCCGCCTACATTTTTCAACCCTTATTCCAGTTTTCCAACCATTGATAGAACCGCATTTTTGAGTCCCTTTTCATTTATTGTCGGTGACGTTACAATTGGTACAGACACATTTATTGGACCTTTTGTCAGCATACGTGCCGATGAAGGGACACCCTTTTATATTGGAAACAGAAGTAACTTACAAGACGGGGTTATTATTCACGGATTGAAGGATGAACAGTTTAAAGTGAAGGGCAAAAAATATTCTGTTTATATCGGGGACAGGGTATCTTGTGCCCATGGATCGCTGATTCATGGACCTGCAGTGATTGAAGATCAAGTCTTTGTGGGTTTTAATGCCATCGTTTATAATGCATGGATAGGTGAAAAAGCATTTATTTCTTCCGGAGCAACAGTCACAAATGGTGTCTATATAAAAACCAATACCTTCGTTCCTCCAAATGCAACCATTGATACACAAAAGAAAGCCGATTCATTATCTGCGGTTCCTAAAAATGAGTCAAACTTTGCGAATGAAGTACAAAGGGTAAATGCAGAATTTCCCCCTGCCTATTCCCTATATTTCGGAAATAAAAGATGTTCATGCGGATTGGCTTGCAGTTAATGTAAAGTTCATTGAAATCATACAACGAAACAAAATAAGGGGTAGTAATCATCTATATGCCGGGCTGACACTGCCAAGGTACTCCGTTTCCGGGAAGAACCCACTTTGCCAATGCGGATAACTTGAGCGAGGAAAATAAGCCGGCCTGATCCTGATAATGAGGTGACTCCATTATGTGAGACCGGCTTTTATAATGATCCATAAAAATATTTTATATATGTTATCCCCCGGCTATTAGAAAATGAAGTCGTTATTTTGGATTCTTTCCTGGATCCTAAAATCGTCCAGGCTTTTAAAGGTATAGCCATCCTTCTTTAAATCTTGAATGACCTGCTCAAGCGCTTCTGCATTGTCCTTTGAAACGGTGTGAAGGAGGATGACAGCACCTGGGTGGACCTGCCTCATAATATTGTCGTAAGCATATTTCCACCCTTTCTGCTGGTCTGTCTGCCAATCTTTAAATGCAAGTGACCAAAGAACATGGATATATCCCTGTTCTCTCGCGACGCTTAACGTTCTTTCACTAAGGATTCCGCGGGGAGGGCGCAAATATTGCATGTCCGTTTGGCCGGTGAGAGCAGCCGTTTTTTGCTTGACTCTTTCCAGCTCCTCCTGTATTTTTTCTTCGCTTATTTGGGTCATATCGGGGTGGCTCCATGAGTGATTGCCGATAATATGGCCCTCCTGTACCATTCTTTTAGCCAGCTCTGGTGCAGATTCCAAATAATGCCCGGTAACAAAAAAAGCAGCGGGGACTTTTTCTTGCTTCAAAATATCCAAAATCTTTTCTGTATATCCGTTCTCATATCCATTGTCAAAAGTTAAATATAGTACCTTCTCTTCCGGATTCCCTTTATAAAAAGCATCGTATTTTTCAAGGAGTTCGTCGTATGCTTCTCCCGCCTCCGCTTGCTTTCCATCACTTCCCTTTTTAAAGCCCCAATGAATAGGGTGATTGGACAATGCCTCTGCGGTATAGACCTGTGAAAATACAAGAAAAAAAAGTGGCAGTGTGAACAACCATCTCTTCATTATACATTTTCCGCCTTTCACTCTTTTTACTTAGAGTAATCAAAGGCGGCAGCGATCATCCGTGGTGGAGTTTACCAATAGAACCAATCTTTCTGTTTTGGGTCCGGTACAATCTCTTCGACAACTCCAAAAAAGTCAGGCAAAGAAAGGTTTCTTCACCTGACTCCAACAAGTTACTCTCTTGTTTCGAAAGAGAAGCTTATATGATCCTGGATTGGAATCCATGCACCTATTTCCTGGGACGTAACGTTCTTAACAAGGATTTTGTAATTGGAGCCCTTCATAACAAGAAAAACCTCTCCATAGGTCAGACTCCCTTTTTCATGAACAGCGGATGCGTAAGCATATAAATAGCCAGTTCGGGTCGGGGGAATGTTATATACTTGATGATGCTTTGTTCCTCCTCCGACCACGGTTTCAAAAGCCAGCGGGAGCTTAACTTTGTCGTATGCTTTTTGGAGGATCATTTGTTGAACCTCCTCTGCCTGTTCTAGCTTTACTGACAGGCCTCCTTTAATGTTTTTCTGTGCTTCCTGCACATAATGAATTTGATAATTGCCGGTTCCGCCACGGTTATCGTAAAAATTTGTATTAATTTTTTGAAACTGCCAATTCGGAGTGGTTTCTTCTGATTGATAATTCAAAGGCCATTCTCCTAAAAATATGGTAGCTCTAGTTCCAAAGGCCAGCGGGGATTTGGTGGCCGCCGACTCATTCAGCATGCGGATGAGTTGTGGATTTTCAATTTTTACTTTAGACGACTCCAGCAGTTCTTTTGCGAAGCTGCTAGGCTGAAGACGCGGCAAATCGGGGGTTGGATTCGAAAAAGTATTATCTTTGCTTATATCCACTACAGAAGATGGGACCTCCACCCCTTTTTCTCTGGATTTTTCAGCTGCAGTGGCCGCCGGAAGAAACAGTAACATCATCACAATCATTGCCTTCAGGTAAATGAAATGCCGTTTCATGTTGCATATACTCCTTTCGCGTAAGCGGCATGATAAATGAAGTACCGTTATTTTTTTCATAAACCTGAAGGATTATCCCTCTTACAGCAAATAAAATCCTATACCCATAATCAGATAGGCTGCCAGCATCGTCAATCCTTCAAACCAGTTCGATTCCCCATCATTGACAATCACAATGGCCAACAAGACAGCTGTCGCCATCGCCACAAGCTCAGGTACAGTAAAGACAAGCGGCATCTGGGTAGGGAAAAACAGCGAAAGCAAGACCAAAACTGGGGCTACAAACATCGCTATCTGCAGTGTGGAACCGATAGCAATTTCAACGGCCACTTCCATTTTATTTTTATAGGCCATGATAATAGCTGAGGCATGTTCTGCCGCATTACCCACAATCGCCACAATAATGACCCCAATAAACAATTCAGACCAGCCAAATGTCTCACCGACAGCCTGGAAAGTATGGACAAGGCTTTCCGATACATAGGCAACGGCCAATGTGGCGAGGAACAAAATAACGATCGCTTTCCACTTAGACCACTCCGGTTTTTCCTCTTCCCTTTCCTCCGGTACACCACTGACTCCCGCTTGCTTCGTTGCAGGATATACCCCCCGATGTGTAAAAAGCTTAAACAGGAGGGCTGCCAAATAAAGTATAATCAAAATAACGGATATGCCGACGCTTAGTGCCATCTTTTTATCATCATTCATATAGATCGTAAATAATTCGGGAATCATAAATGCGACAATTACTGAGAACATCAACAGACCCACATTATGCCGTGCGTCATAAATACTGAAGACCTGCCTTTTGAACCTCAAACCGCCGACCAAAAATGACAAACCGCCCACAAGCAATAAGTTTCCGATTACTGAGCCTGTCAATGATGCAAGCACTACACCAATTAATCCTGCTTTCAGGGAAAATATAGAAATAATTAATTCTACAGCATTGCCAAAAGTAGCGTTTAATAACCCGCCAATCCGTGGTCCTGCAACAATTGCCAAACTTTCAGTGGCTGTACCCATAATGCCCGCCAAAGCGATGATGGTGAAGCAATATACACCAAACATCCATGTGCTTGGCCAATGCATTAAGGATCCTATAATAGAAATTGGCAATCCAATTCCTGCCAAAATAAAGAAAATTTTGTTTGCCATATATAACTGTGCCTCCTTACCTACCCTGATTGGCATTCGATAAGTTCAAACGTTTCTTCCACATCCACGGATCCAAGGACCGATTGAACCATGCCGCAATTTTTTTTAGTAAGCTCCATCGCTCGAGTTAATTTTTGTTTATTCAGTTTAGTTCCCATTATTTTAAAATGCAGCGAAACCTTTTCGATTCTGTTCGCCTTTTTCTTGTTTCTCTCAGCATTTGCTTCAATTTGAATATCTTGGATGTCTAACCGCATTTTCTCCAAAATGGTCTGCAGTATACTTCCACTGCATCCCGCCAATGAAGCAATCATCAGTTCATACGGTCCAAATCCTTCGGAATCTCTAGAAATATGAAGCCGGCCATACGGAAGATCAATAAAGAATCCCCCATTCTTCATATTGAATTTCATTTTGGATCCCCCCTATGATTATTCTGTAAATTCTATGTAGAAAAGGCCGTTTTGTCTGGCCTATTTAATATTTATGCTCGCTTGTCTTTTTCTGTAAAATAGGAATTGATTTCCCCGCCGACCATAATGATAATGGCGGAAAAATAGAACCAAAGCATCATAATAATAATTGTTCCAATGCTCCCATACATGGCGGAATAATTCCCGAAATTTGAAACATAAAAAGAAAATCCATAAGATACCGCAATCCATCCGAGACTTGCAAAAACGGCTCCGGGAACAGCGGTGATACAACGGATCTTTAAGCTTGGCGCCAAATAATATATCGCCAGGAAAACCAGAAATAAAATAACCGGCGTCAGCACCCAGCGTATGACTTGCCATATGCTTAAAAATTCCTCTGATAAGCCCATATAAGAGAAAACAAAGATCCCCAGCTGTTTTCCAAATACAGGAAGGAGCAAAGCTGTGATAAAAACAAAGATCAGAGCAATGGTCAAAACTATGGATAAACTCCGGTTGACGATAAATGAACGCTCCTCCACTACGTCATAAGCCCGGTTCAACGACTTCATCAGCGCGTTCATCCCCTTTGATGCTGACCATAGCGTTGCAATGATCCCAATGGATAACAAGCCTCCGTTACGATTGTCCATAATGCCGGAAATCGTTTGTTTAATTAACGTATAAGTACGCTCAGGTGCAAAATCTTTAATCAGGTTAAAAATATCCTGCTGGGTTAATGGCGTATAGGGCAGGAGTGTAAAAAGAAAGATGAGCATGGGAAATAAAGATAAAAGGAAGAAATAGGATAGCTGTGCTGCAAATCCGGTCACATCATTCTCCAATACTTTTCTTACAATGGTTTTAACAAAACTCACTGCTTTTTCTATATATTTTCTTTGTCTGACTTTTTTCATTCCCAACGGCAACACTCCTCTATCTGTATCCTTGGCCTATCGTTTTATATAATTACCTTTCCATCTGTTGGTAAAACCTGTAATTCACTTGACAAATTTATTGGTTTGTCACAAGATTACGTTATGAAAATAATATTTTTTGGAGAGGAGGAAAAAAATGAAAGACTCTGCATTGTATGATAAGTTGCTTGGTTTTCTGGAAAATGTAAGCGGTTTAGTTTGGGGCCTTCCACTCATTATACTAATTATTGGCACAGGGATTTATTTAACCTTAAGAGTCGGTTTTCTCCAAATAAGAATGCTGCCTTATTCTTTGAAACTCGCTTTTTCTTTTAAACAGGATAAACACTCTGAAGGGGATATTTCACATTTCCAAGCATTGATGACAGCGCTCGCCGCAACCGTTGGTACAGGGAATATAGTAGGTGTGGCGACAGCTGTTGTTTTGGGAGGCCCAGGTGCTGTATTTTGGATGTGGACAGCCGCTTTTTTTGGAATGGCCACGAAATATGCCGAAGCCATCCTTGCCGTCAAATATAGAGTCGTGGATGAAAATGGACAAATGTCCGGTGGGCCAATGTATTATTTGGAACGCGGGCTTAAACAGAAGTGGCTCGGTATTCTATTTGCTATATTTGGCGCTATTGCTGCTTTTGGTATTGGAAATCTCGTACAGGCGAACGCAGTATCCACGGCCATAAAAACCGAGTTCAATATTAATGAGTGGATTACCGGCATCGTCTTGGTGATTTTTGCAGGTCTTTCCATTATCGGAGGAATCAAAAGTATTGGAAAAGTAACATCATACTTTGTCCCATTTATGGCCGTGTTTTATATCATCGGAGGACTTATTGTTTTATTTATGAATATCGAACTAATCCCTGCTGCGGTCGGCCTTATTTTCACTGATGCCTTTACAGGTCAAGCTGTTGCAGGTGGAGCAATCGGTGCAGTGATCCGCTACGGAGTGGCCAGGGGGATTTTCTCCAATGAGGCCGGACTCGGCTCAGCTCCGATTGCGGCTGCCGCAGCAAAAACTGATTTGCCGGGGCGGCAGGCGCTCGTTTCTATGACACAGGTTTTCATTGATACCCTGATTATTTGTTCCATCACAGGCATCACCATCGTCATGGGCGGTTTATACAATGACAGCTCAATTGGAGCGGGTGACTTGACTTCAGCTTCCTTTGCTGTATTTTTAGGAGATACCGGTTCCTTAATTGTCACTTTAGGCTTATTATTCTTTGCATCTTCAACTATTTTGGGATGGTCTTACTATGGGGAAAAATGCTTTTCCTATTTATTCGGCGTCAAAAGTGTCATCTATTACCGGATATTTTTTGTAGCAATGGTCTATGTCGGCTCAGTAACCGGGCTGGAGATTGTCTGGACATTTGCCGATATTATGAACGGTCTCATGGCGATTCCAAACCTGATCGGCCTGCTGGGGCTTTCTGGTGTCGTCGTCTACGAAACCAAGAGAACCCTGGAAAAAATCAAGGAAGAAAAAGAGTTGGCCAAAAGGAAAGCAAGTTAATAAAAACGCCTTCCCTGCCATGGGAAGGCGTTTTGTTACAGGATAGCCACATGTCTTTATGATAACTACGAGCTTGGTCTGAACCAGGTCTTATTCTCTATAATCAGCGGTATGTCGTTTGATTTGTCTTTTCTTATTGACAAGCTTCATCATGCGTGAAATTATTAAACCATACTACATAAAGGCTTGGGGGGAGCAGACAAATGGATTTATCAAAAAACACACCGGAGAATATTAAATATGTTCTTGGAGAAATCACAGGAAAGTTGCGCATGGTCAATACTGGCGCTTTAAGACCTGAATCCATTGACAACGAAAAATACGAGGAATTGCTTGAAATACACGATATGGTGATGAATAAAGACCATTTCAGTCCAAATGAAATGCAGGCACTCGTTGAAGAAATCGGCAAGCTTCGAAAAAGCTGAGTGAGGGGGCCCTCTTGAAGGGTTCTCTTTTCATGTATGTAAGCTATTATCATTGAACTCTAGAAAGGTGATGTGAGTGACTACTTTTAAACAATCTGATCTGTTAAAAAGCTTGCCGAAACAGTTTTTTGCTTCCCTTGTTCAAAAAGTCAACAAGGTAAAAACAGAAGGACATGATGTCATTAACCTGGGGCAAGGAAATCCCGATCAGCCGACTCCTCGGCACATCGTCGACCGGCTTAAGCAAGCAGCAGAGAATCCAAAAAATCATAAATACCCCCCCTTCAGCGGAAAATCAGAACTCAAACGAGCTGCAGCAGAGTTTTACCAGCGAGAGTACGGTGTTCATCTGGACCCTGAGAAAGAAATTGCTATTTTATTTGGGGGCAAAACAGGGCTTGTCGAACTGCCTCAATGTTTGTTAAACCCCGGGGATATTATGCTTGTGCCAGATCCCGGTTATCCTGACTATTGGTCTGGTGCAGCTTTAGCCAAAGTACATATGGAAATGATGCCGCTTAAAGAAAAAAATCATTTTCTTCCATTGTTAAGTGATATCCCTTCGGAAATTGCCGATAAAGCCAAAATGATGATATTAAACTATCCTAATAATCCTACCGGTGCCGTGGCTACGAAAGAGTTCTTTGAAGAAACGGCAGAATTTGCCTCTTCCCGCGATATTTGTGTCGTTCACGATTTTGCGTATGGCGGGATTGGATTTGACGGAAAAAAACCGGTCAGTTTCCTCCAGGTGGAGGGCGCCAAAGAAACAGGTATTGAAATTTACACATTCTCTAAAACCTTTAATATGGCTGGGTGGCGAGTTGCATTTGCGGCAGGGAACGCTTCCGCAATTGAAGCCATCAATCTCTTGCAGGATCATATCTACGTTAGTATTTTTGGGGCAATCCAGGATGCAGCCGCCGAAGCGCTTCTTAGTTCACAACAAGCTGCACAGGAAATCAATAATGTGTACGAAAAAAGACGAAATGTGTTGATCTCCGGTCTGCAGGAAATTGGGTGGAATGTCAAAGCGCCACAGGGATCATTTTTCGCATGGTTGAAAGTCCCTTCAGGATTTACCTCCCAACAGTTCAGCGACCTCCTGCTTGAAAAAGCGCATGTAGCTGTTGCACCGGGGATAGGTTTTGGGAAACATGGAGAGGGTTATGTGAGGGTTGGACTTTTGACATCTGAACAACGGTTGCAAGAAGCAGTCAACCGGATAAAGTCCTTAGGAATATTTTAAGACAAAAAGGGGCTGTCCAGAAAGTCAGTAAAAACTGATTTTCTGTGACAGCCCTATTTTGTTTAGTTCTAAAAAAGGCATACAAAAAAATCGCCCTTTCTAGTAAAATGTAAGTTACCACACCAACAT
>NZ_JBHUEO010000068.1:0-35611 GCF_042680885.1 Siminovitchia sediminis
TTCCCTTCGCCCTTGTTATTCACAACCTAAACCATTGGCGTGTTTGTCAAGGGCGATTGCGTGAGTTAACCACCCAACCACTGATAGAAATCTAGTGAGTTTTCATAGAACTTTTGACATTACCTTAACCTAACCTGCTGTTACGCCAACCACAAAATCAATTTCAGGATCAAGGATTTGTTCAATTAACTTCTCTTCAGGAGTAATTCCCATTTCTCTGCATCTATTTCGATAGTGTCTTACCTTTTGTGTTTGATATTTCTGTACATCCAGACCAGGTACAGCCTTTTGATATTCAACCAATCCCACAACAGTTCCTCTAAACTCATCAAAAATGTCATGTACCAGGTACTCATATTCCGGATTTTCCTGAAGCAGCTCTCTGACCGCAGTTGTACCAAAAGTAATATGACGGCCTTCATCAGCGAGGATTCGTTTAAATCCTTTGTCAAGTGTTCTGCAAACGTTACCATATAATTTTAAAGTGTCAACAACGATTTCGTATGACGGCATGGATAGGACACCTTCAACAAATCCATTGTATAGTGTGCAGTATTGAATCATAGACTTTTTAACTTCTTCAATATTATTTTCATGCACAGCGTTTTTTAGCTTTTCAGCGTAGAAAGGAAGTCCTTCGTGCATTACTTCTTTAATTTCAAATCTTCCGGATGGATCGACCACTTTGTCCCTTGTAACAAAATAAGGAGCAAGCTCATCAGGTTCTAAAATCCCTGCAACTTCATCATGCCAAATGGCTAAAAACTCTGCGTGCTTGGCTTCTTCCATGATAAATGTGGACAGGTACATGATCCAGTCAAATTTGTTAAGTGCATGAGCTCCTTGAAGCATGGGAATAAGTTCGTTCGTTACCGCCTGTTCACCTGAAAAGAACCGGATCGTTACATTCAGCAATCCATTTTTTTGTTTTTCGGTCAGTGTTTCCCAGTCTTTTTTGTCTTGGGTGTAGTCCCAATCCTTTGGATTCCAAACACTTTTGATAGCCTTTTCATATTTTCGATAAATGTCACCCTTCATCATATCCCTGGTAAAGAAAAATAATTCATCTGCTGGTATTGTATTACTCATAAAGCATTCCCTCTTTTCTTCTATATTGTTTAATATGTTATAGGAACCTCATCAAAATGACGAGGTGCACTTTGAACAATATAATGTCACAAAATTGTACATTTTGTACATTTTTCACACCTATCGAACTTTTCTAAAAGTTAATCACCAAAGACTTTATTACACCCTAGAAAAGAATTCTGCATTTTTCTGAATATATCCTATTTCATCCTCCGGCACTTCTTCTTCATAAAAAATCGCTGATACCGGACACTGAATAATACATGCCCCACAATCTATACATGTATTAGGATCAATGTAAAATTGCTTATCCCCTTCCTGAATCGCATCAACAGGACAAACTTCGGAACAAATGGATGCCTTTTCTTCCATACATGGAGATGTAATTACATGAGCCATGCCTCTCTTCCTTTCTATAGATATTTTTTATTCAAACTCATGCGACATTCTTTTCTATCACCACCTGTCGATTTATCTGCTATTTACACCTATAATTATGTGAGTTCTACTTTCCCTCTTCAATATGCGCCGCGTTTAACATTTTTTAAAAATAATGTGCAATTGCCAACATCCATAACCGCACTGCAAAAATTAAAAAGGGATTGCGCAACAAACCGCACAATCCCATTATCCCGGAATGGAAAGTTTTATTCCTGTGTAACATTTTTGCTTACATAAATGAAATATTTTTTTCTATCCTAAGACCGAGACGGTTTCAACGTTTAGTTTGAATTAAATAATTAAGAACTCTTAATATTGTCTTTGGCACAAATAACAAAACATTGCTGGATGTTTGCTTAAAACGATCATTTAGGTGTGTAGTGCAAAATAAAAGTGCAGAGTTATGAAACATAAACGTACATAACTCTGTACTTTATTTAAAAGAAAAAAGACCTTGCCAGCCATTCAAATCTTCTCTACTGTAGTTGGTGTCGAATCAATCACAGTGGAGGTCGAAAGGATTGCTGGCAATGTCTGAAATCAATTGTATCAAACTTTTAAGGAACCAGAAATCATTTTCTATCAACAAAATAGCCAAAACTTTGGGAATCAACTGGAGGACTGCCAAGAATTATGCAGATGCCGACCAAGTCCCCCAGGAAAATGTTCAAAAGAAGAGCGGCATGATGTACGAAGAGTCATGGGGGAAGATTTGTCTCTGACTGGTTGGCTGAAGATGAGAAGCTGAAGAGAAAGTCAAGGAGGACCAACAAGAAAATCTTTGAGGAGCTTCAGAATATGGGGTTCACCGGTTCCTATCGCACGGTCTGTTACTTCATCAAAGATTGGCGTGAAGGCAAGGAAAAGGGCGATGAGGACAGGGATCGGAATGCGGAACGGTTGCATCATCCGCCGGCTGAGGGAATGTGGAAAACAAGGTGGGTTATCTCCGTTATAATTTTGTGACACCGGCACCGGTGATTCAGAGTTTTGAACACTTGGGGGAGATTCTGAAAGAGTGTCTGACAAAGGACCGTGAACGGGTTCACTATGAGAAAGGAATCTCTATCCAAGAATTGCTGGATCAGGAGTTTCCATTCCTTTTGGCCCTGCCAGATGAGGAGTATCCCATTTTCAAGAAAGAGACAGAGAAAGCGAATAAATACGGGGAGATCACCATCGACCAGGCCAAAATACATATTCCCAAAGGGTATAACTTTGGACAGCTTCACGTAGTAAAGTACTGGGACAGATTCAAGGTACTTTCTCCTTATGGGGAAGTTCTGTTTACGGATTATCGCCCTTATATGCAAAAAGGGCGGAAGATTCCCTGGAAGTCCATTTTGAAGTCCTGGCTTCAAATGCCTAGGATAGTCACCTACTCGCGATACTCCCCGTATCTTCCCGGCCGCATCTATGAATATATCAAAATAGACAACCTGGCCATCCGGAAGCAACGCTTTGGTTGGCTGGCCCGGATACTTGCCACGTATGAAATGGCAGAGATCAATGAGTATTTCTATGACTTACTTGAAGAGCAGGCGGATGGTTCAGGCGAACCGGATAGACACCCGTACGAGGTAGATTGGACGAAATATGACCAGCTCCAACCGGCTCATTGGGAAAGGAGTGAAACATGATGGTGTCAGAGATAAAAAGGATGTGCAAGACACTCCGGCTGGCTTACGTTGCGGACATCTATGAGTCTATTCCCTTTGAAAACCCGGCCCAGTATCTTTCGGATGTCCTCCGGAAAGAGTTGGCGTTGAGGGAAGAGGCGAAGGTGGAGCGTCTGCTTAAAAAAGCGCGTTTCCTGAGTAGGAAAACACTTGAATCATTCCAATGGAATGAAAAGATCCACCTGCCTCCCCGGTTGGATTCAAGGGAACTATCCGCACTGCACTTTATTGAGAAGCGTGAAAATGTCATTCTGGCCGGCTCTCCTGGCACCGAAAAAACACACCTGGCAACGGTGCTTGGTCGGGCGGCCTGCCAAAAGGAATATGAAGTCCGCTTCTACCGTGTATCCGATCTGGTGGATGCCTTGACCAAGGCATGGAGGGAAGGAAAGTTCCAGCAGTTCCGAAATAAGTTTAAGAAAGTGAACCTGATCATTCTGGATGAGATGGGCTATATCCCGTTTAGCAAAGAAGGTGCCGAGCTATTGTTTCAATTGATTTCTGAGTGGTATGAACAGAAGAGCCTGATTATAACTACTAATCTGGAGTTCAGCCAATGGAACCGCATCTTTGTCGACTCTAGGCTGACTGCAGCCCTGGTGGACAGGGTCATCCATCACGCTCACATTTTAAGTTTCACTGGAGAAAGCTACCGTATGACTCACGCGTTATCGAGACAGAATCATTAACGGAATAGGCTGGCAAAGTTATGCACTTTTGATTGCATTATTGTGTATTTTTCTCTTGCAAAATACATTTAGTAACCGGATCGTACTCATTTTCGCGTGATTTATCCTTGGATATAAGTTTAAGCCATTCTGTAACTAGCCTGTGACAATTAGACCTCGTTTGAGGTAAAAACAGCTTAATCTCTTTATCAATTTTTTCAACAATATCCGGGTCCTGATTTCCGGTATGTTTCACCCAGGCTTTTAATATGGATTCAGTTACTTCCGGATGAAACTGAAAGCCATAAATGTTATCACCTATTCGAAATGCCTGATTTTTACAGAACGAACCTGTAGCCAGTAAAACGGCTTCATCAGGTAAGTCAAAATAATCTTCATGCCATTCCATAAAAGAAAAGGTATTTGGAAGTAATCTAAACAGAGGGTCCTCAATAGCAGCTTCTGTTTTTTGCAGCTCGGTCATACCTAATTCTACTTTAGACATCCTACCCACTTTTTTCTTAAAAGAACTGGCAATCAGTTGTGCTCCTAAACAGATACCTAATACCGGTTTGTCAGCCCTATAAAATAACTGTACCGTTTTCTTAATATCTGTCAAAAATGGATATTTATCAATGTCGTTGGCCGACATGGTTCCGCCCATAATTATTAAGGCGCGATAAGAATGTACGTTGGCAGGAATTTTTTCATTCTCAGCCATTTTAATAACTTGATATTTCACCCTAGCCATCTCCAATGCAGGAAGAAGTTCTCCAGGTGGACCGATCTCCACAGGCTGAATAATTAATATGCTCATTATGTCACCCCATCATTAGATAAACTTAGTAATAGTACATATAATCTTTTCTAACAAAATTTATTTTAATTGTGTGCGGGTCAATCAAAATCTTTTGGGTCCATGTAATTCAGGATATTCGTCTTATAAGGCAGACCTACGGGTATTTTCTTAGAGAAGTCCATACCACTCGGTCACACCAATAAACGCATTGTACAGCAACACTGCACAACGCTACCTCTATTACTAGAAAGATTATCTCTGGAATAAAACATATAACAAGGCTCATGGAACAACAGTTTTCTTTATTATCAAAAATAACGGGAACTTTTTATCTTAATATATCTACGTTATTCAATTATCCGTTAGGAATAATCATTTTAAGCCAATATCTTTTAATATTATAAGAGTAAGTCAGTATACTTCAAATGGGCACCATGGTGTAACATTTCAACAAATGGTGTGCATTTAACACACTGATTTTTTTAATTTGGATTCTATACTTTGGGAACACGTTTTTCAGGAAATATATGCGTATTATTCGCGTTCGATAACTGTTTCTTTGCTTGGTGTTGGCCGATATTTTTTAATGACGATGGAACGGATGCCCTCTTTTTTCATCAGTCTCTGTACACGTTTCAGACTTACTCCGTATCCTTCTGCTCAGAGATATTGGTGAATTTTTGGGGCTCCATAACGCCCTTTGCTTTCTTCGTGGATCTCTTTGATCCTTGTTTTCCCGCTCACTTGGATTCAGTCTCTTGGAGTGATAGGTAGTAGGAGCTTCGCGGCAATTTCAGGACTTCGCACATAATTTGGATCGGATGTTGGTCTTTATGTTGATCAATCACGGAAGCTACTGCAGATTGGCTTACCTTTTCGCGAATATGGCCATAGCCTTTTCTAAAATTTCATTTTCTTCCTGCAACCGGCGAAGCTCCTTTTGAAGCTTGGTATAGTCATCCGCCGTTGCCACGGTTCCATCTTCAAACTTGATGGGAGAAAACTTTTTAACCCGATTATAAATGGAAACATCGGATACGCCATATTCGCTGGTTAATTGCTTGACTGGAGTGCCAGATTGATATAATTCCACAACCATCCTTTTGAAATCTTCATTAAATTTATTTTGGTCTTTATTATGGCCTTTCATTGGACATACCTCTTCTTAATCTTATTCCGCAAAAATTATGAAACTAACTAGGATGTGTCCATGAAAATATACTAGCACCAATTGCCTCAACTACTGGGAGAACGTTATTTAAAGTAGGAACAGTTGCCAAATTTGAGACATTCGGCAGAAAAATGTGTAAAGGATAGGATACAAATAATTATTCATATCCATACAAAAAACACCCTAAAACAATAAAATGTTTTAGAGTGTTTTCATTGATATGAATCGGAACCCAAATACATACAAAGACGTCGAGGGAGGATATATATAGTCGGATTAAAAGGTGGGTTAATCAATGTTTTTTTAATAGTAAAAGAGTTAAATTATTTGCGGAAGGACATTTCGATTTGCGATAATTTAGCTTATACTGCTTGCCTTAATTTTTCATTACACTTAATAACAACAAACTTTTAAAAAACAGCCAAAAATAAAATCAAAAAAACGACATATAAGCCAGAATAATTATAAGAGCATTAGCTCACCTGGTACTAAGAGAACAAGAAATAGGCTACACCGAATATTGTTTGATCGGTTTCAACTTTATTAATCAAAGTCTTTTTTTCTGCTGAACAATCAAATATCCTTGATCGCTTCCCTCAATAAGAACCAACACATGCTTTATCTTACCTTTTCACCGCAGCTTTCACAGCATAGTATGGATTGTATGGTATAATTTCTGAATTAAATCCATTATTATCTAAAGCTGCAGCCAGTTCTTTGGAAGATATCCTATGATGAAGCGGTGGTCCTGATTCTGTCCGAACAGCTTCCCATTCGATTACAAGTATTTGTCCACCCGGCTTTAAAATACGTTTTATTTCGTCCAGCGTTTGATCTATATTTGGAACCTCATGAAGAACGAGTGAAATCATTATTTTGTTTACCGATTCGTCTGCGAGCTGAATTTTGTCTAAATCGCTTTCTACATATTTCATGTTTTCCAGTTGTTCCTGATCCGCATTTTCCTTCAACATCCCGAGCATCTTTGGCTCAATATCAACTGCATAAACCACCTTTGCTTTTTTAGCCATTGGTATGGCGAAATAGCCATTTCCAGCGCCAAGGTCTGCAATGATATCATCCGGAAGTATATCTAGATGAGCAATAAGTTGATCCGGTGGCAATAACTTCATACGATCAGCTCTCATTAGCATATTGGCCTTTTCAGGATTAAAACGTTTATCTTTCATTTTTCAACCTTCTTCCTAACCATTTTACATTGTTCTTACCATAGCTATATTATACGGAGTTTTTCATTAATCATTTGCAAGTATATTAAGTACATGCATGACGCCTGCTGCATCTTGGGAAATATCCATTTACTTCTCGCAGCATCCCTCTTTATTCTTAGCAACTTCCCTAACGAAGATTTTTTCACCTGTAAAAAACATTCCATTAACCAGACAGGTTACATTATCCTTAGTAACATTTCTTATAAAGCAGAGGAAGCTAATATTTCTTCCCTGGTGTATCCCCCCACCCAAGGAAAACGAAATCGCTTGCAGAGAAAACACCCGCTTGCTCTACAAGCAACTACAATTTTCACTCGATTTCCTTCGTTAAGTTTTTCATTGTCAGTTCATCCATTGGGCCGATAAATTTTGATGCAATCCTCCCGTTTGTATCAATAATATAGCTTGTAGGAATGGTAAAAGCTTGATATTGCATACCGATATCCCCATCCTCATCTAAGGGGATATCAAAGGTAAGACCGAAATCTTTAACAAATTCTTCAATTTCCTTTTTCCCATTATCCATATTCGTCAGGTTCACGGCCACGACTTCTATGCCTTTATCTTTGTTTTTTTCATAAAAGTTTTGCATATGGGGCATCTCAGCCCTGCATGGCGGGCACCACGTTGCCCAAAAATTTAAGATTACTTTTTTTCCTTTATAATCGGATAATCTGACTGTTTCTCCGCTTAATGTGGTTAACTCAAAGTCGGGTGCCATCTTTCCTTCTTCCACTTCAGAGAGATCTACACCCGGGATCTCTTCATCTGCCGATACCACCTCTTCCGTGTCGGAATTTGACTTTTCTTCGCTCGCCTCCTTTTTAAAAGGATCCAATAAGTTGACGAATACAATGGCAATTGCCAGTATAATAATCGCGACAGACAACAAATTTTTGTTCAAATCATATTGCCTCCTTATCAGCTCGAATTCCAAGAATAATCGCAATTAAACCCATCCAGATAATGGTCACCGATTCAAGCGATAAAATAGAACCGAACGAACTGATGATCAAAAGTTCAAGTAATATAAACAGCAGGAATAATTGACCTGACACCTGGGTTTTTCTCCCTTTTTCCAAAAAAAGGAAAATAGACAATAATACAAGATGTATTAATATCTCAAAGTTGTTTTTCTCCAAAAAGCCAATAATTACTTTATAACTGATAAAATAGAGCAGAAAGAGCCGGACACTTTCTTCATATAAAAAAGGGAATCGCTTTGATGCGAAGATCAACATATAAATGGAAAGGATGACCAATGCAAAAATGTGGCCTTTTGTGCCGCCGTTGAAATACAGGATCGACATGGGCATATCCAAAAATAAATTCAAATTGAATACAACATAGCTGAGTTTCCATAAAATAAAATAATAGAAAAATCCATTCCAATACCAGTCTCCTGCTTTTTTACCCGTAACAATCCTGTTGAACATTGCTGCAATAAATAGCGCCACAAAAGCGGCAATCCAAATTGTTGGAATTGCTATACTTCCCACTTGAAAAAAGCTCAATTTGAACTTCCATTCAAAGAAGTATATTGAATGGTAAACTTGACGTCAATTGACTGGAGGACTGACTGGATTAAACCGCAATTTTTCACCACTAAATGGGCAATCTTATCTGCTTGCTGTGTTGTAAAAGGCACTTCAGTATAAACACGGGCCGAAAAAGAAAGCTGTTCAACCCGGTTCGCTTGATCGGGATTTCTAACCGCAGTGACTTCTATTTTGATTTTCTCAAATGACATTCTCCTTTTTGTTAAAATGGTGCGAAGCAAACTTCCACTGCATCCGGCTAATGAGGAGACAAATAACTCGTATGGACGGTAACCTTTAGTTTCACATGGAGAAATGACTATTTCTCCAAATCCTAAATCACCTTTAATATGGTCATTTTCAATTGTATATTCCACCTCACCACTCCTCTCAGCATCATCGTAATTTCTAATTGTTAAGGAATGATTAAGTTTCTGAATTTAAAGGAAGCTCTACCCGAAATGTATGGTGGTTGCCATCCGTATTAATTCCGACCCTTCCGCCGTGGGAAACAATAATACTTTTGGTGATGGCAAGTCCCAGTCCTGCCCCTCCAGTTTCTAGACTTCTTGATTCCTCCATTCGGTAAAAGCGTTCAAAAATAAGATCTTGTTTTTCTGGATCAATAAATTCACCGGTATGACTAAAAGTAACGGTATATTTTTCATTTTCTTTTGATCCCTTTATCGTTAATTCATCTCCGGTATTGTAATCAATAATATTCTGTAGAATATTTGTAAAAGCCTGTTTTAGTCCATCTTGATTCCCCTGTATTTCCGCTTGATCCATATGAAAATAAAAGTCTTCAAATTTGTTTTCCAGCTTTATATGAAAAGTCGTGAACACCTTTGTTAATAATTCATCGATCTTTAGCGGTTGAAACTGCTTATCTGAGAAAAAGTTTCCTTCATCCCAGGAATTCAACTCGGCTATCATTTCGACGATTCTTGTAATACGTTGGGATTCTTCAAGCAGTGAACCAAACAATTCAGAATCCCCTTCTATCACTCCATTTTGCAAGGCTTCCAAGTATCCGTTGATATTTGTTAACGGAGTACGAAGTTCATGGGCGATATCCCGAAGCATGTCCTCCCTTTGTTCTTGAACAAAATGGAGGGTCTTGGTCATGGAATTAAAGTTATCAACCAACTCCCTCATTTCGCCTGATGTTTTGACATCAATCTTGGCAGGAATGCTTCCTTCCTTAACGGACTTTGCCGCCGAAGATAAAGATTTGATAGGACTCATTATTTTTCTTACTGTAAAATAATGAAACAGCCCCACCATGATGAAAGCAATAATCCCTATTTTCCATAGAAAAGAATTTAAAGTATCTACAAGATCCTGTCCTGTAACTTGCTTCGAATTAACCAAAAAACAAGCATAATCCTTGACGGATATGCCTGCAATAAGAATGACGAGCAAAATGACAACACTGTTCAGAGCAATCAGCCTGGATAAAAGCTTAGAAAATCTTTTATTGAGCCACAAATTTATACCCCATTCCCCGTACGGTTTGAATATAATCCTTAGGTGTCTTAGATTTTATTTTTTCGCGTAAATTCTTTATATGAACATCAATCGTCCTGTCTGATACAGCTTTCTCGTTATTTTCATAAATAAAGTTGAGGATTTGTTCCCTTGATAAAATCTGATCAGGATGCTGCATGAATATGTGAAGGAGTTTAAATTCAAAGTGGGTTAATTCAAGCGGCTCGCCGTTAATTAACGCCTCTCCTTTTGCCGGCTTGATCGTAAACCCGGTAAAACTAAGCTTTCCGCAACGGCTTGCTGTTCTTCTAAGTACCGCTTCAATACGGACCATTAATTCCCCGGGACTGAAGGGTTTGACCACATAATCATCAGCTCCCAATTTGAAACCTCGGATCCGTTCTTTTTCGGAAACTTTTGCCGTCAACATGATGATCGGCATCCTGCTTTTATATTCTTCCCGAACCCACCTGCATATTTCTTCACCACTGACTTCGGGAAGCATTAAATCGAGAATTAAAATGCACGGGTCCATTTCTTTAATTTTTTCCTTTGCCTCCAGGCCGTTCACCGCTTCAATCACTTCATACCCGTCCCGCGTTAAATAAATCTTTACGAGATTCCGGATCTTAGGATCATCCTCTACAACCAAAACCGATTTTCCAATTAAGCTTTTTTGAAGCAAGCCTGTCCCCCCTTTACTCAAAAGAATAAGCTATATGATGCCAGCCAGGCACTGATTTTCTGCATTTGTCCGCTTAAAACCAAAAATCCAAGCATAACCATAATCATGCCATTTACAAATGCAAGCTTCGGCAAATAACGGTTTATTTTCCTCATTGTTTTCAGAGAATAGGAAAGAACAATAGATATTACAAAAAATGGTATGGCCATTCCTAGGGAATAGGCTCCCAGCAGAAAAACACCCTGGCTTAATGTTTCTGATGAACCTGCCAATAACAGTATGGAGGAAAGGGCTAGTCCGACGCAAGGGGACCAGCCTGTTGCAAAAGCCATTCCCAATAATATGGAACTAAAAACATTTTTTGAGCCTTGTTTAGCTTCAATTCTTTTTTCCATCATAAAAAGTTTAAATTTTAGCAGGCCTGCCATCTGCAACCCAAAAACAATGATGAGCAAACCGGCAATTTGCATAATGAGCATCCGGTAATCCGCAAGAATCTTCCCGATAAAGCTCGCAGAGGCACCAAGTGCAATAAAAATAAGACTAAAGCCAATAATGAATCCGATTGAACGGGAATAAAGTTTAGCCCGGCTTACTTGCATTTTAGCAGCTTCAATCTTACCGCCTGTTAAATGGGTGATGTAGGCTGGCAAAAGAGGAAATACGCATGGGGAGAAGAAAGATAATAAGCCGCCCGCCAGTGCAAAAAATACTCCGACATCATTCATTATCCTCACTCCTTTTCAGTTTCATTATGGGTTTGAATTGTTAAAGTTTGATTAAGATTGGATTTGCATTTTCGATTAATGATATGGTTTCCAAGACACTTATATGGGCAGATATATATTGAAGGAAAGTTTTTCATTGGGAAATAAACCAGGAGGGATAAAGTGGTACAGGAAATGACAATTATCCAACAGAATGATACACATGGATGCCTGGAAATGCACGAGGAGCTTTTCTGGGGTGCAACCGGCCCGTATTTAAAAAAAGCGGGTGGCTTTTCACGGATCAGTCAATATGTGAAAGATACCAAAAAACAAAACCCCAATGTGCTATTTTTGGATGGAGGGGACTTGTTTCATGGGACTCTTCCTCTTGTAAACAGCAGAGGCAGCGCGATCCTTCCAATTTTAAATGAAATGAAACTTGATGGGTTTGTTCCAGGTAACTGGGATTTTGCCTATGGCCCCGAGCAGTTGAAACAACTGGCTGCAAGCCTTCCGATTCCGGCAATCGCCTGTAATGTAAAGGATGAAGTGAGCGGCAAGCCATTATTGAAGCCTTATTTCATTAAAGAAATGATAGGCATGAAGGTTGGAGTGATTGGGCTTACATACCCCTATGCAGATCAAACAATGCCGGCAAGTTTTTCCAAGGGACTAGTATTCTCTAAAGGTTTGGATGAAGTCCGCGATATCGCAGCCATTTTAAAAAAGGAAACTGACCTTATTGTGTTGCTTAGCCATATGGGTCTTCCACTTGATGTGAAACTTGCTTCAATTGTTGAAGGGATAGATATCCTGCTTTCCGGCCACAGTCACGACCGTGTTTCCAAGCCGATCCTATTGAACGATACAATCGTTGTTCAGGCCGGCTCTAATTCTTCATTTTTGGGGCGGCTGGATGTTGTTGTTGATAACGGTAAAATTACGGGCGTTCACTACGAGTTGATCGATATTGACGAACAACTCGCTGAAGATCCGGAAGTGGAAGAACTGGTTCAGGCCGCTGTCGGCCGTTATGAGGACGTAAGAAAAGAAATCGCAGGCCAAACGAATTCCATGTTACACCGGATGACATTAAATGAAGCCCCAATGGACCAGCTGATTACAGATGCTTATAGGCACTCCCTGTCATGTGACGCCGCCTTTTCCCACGGTTGGCGATACGGGCCTCCTCAAGCACCTGGCTTTCTCTCGATGTATGATTTGCACAGCATCATTCCCACCAACCCGAAACTATTTACGCTTGAAGTCGAAGGGCAATTGCTTTTTAATCTGCTTGAAAAAAATTTGGAACAAGTATTTTCTGCAGATCCTTTTCAGCAAAAAGGCGGTTATATTTTACGCTCTTCGGGCTTGTTCATGACCTTCAAACCATATAATCCAAAAGGACATCGCATCCAGACACTTCAAGTGGGCGGGCAGGATATCAATCTGAGTAAAACTTATAAAATTGCAGGCGGGGGACAGCAACTGTTTAAAGGAATGGAAGAAAAGAAAACGTATCATGAACATCAGGCCATTGAGGCCATTCACTCTTTTCTTAAAGACAACGGTCCATACCAAGCTGATAGGAAAAACCGGATTATCAGTGTATAAGACGAACCGGCTGGTGAAATGTATGTAATATAAGAAAACTTATAAGGAAACACCTTAAAAAGAAGCTATTATTAGCCTGTGTAACACCATAAGGATATGTTCCACAAATGCTCTTCCCTTTCACTACTCCATTAAATCAGGAATAAGGATTGAGTTGACATGAAAAGCCCTCGTTCCTGATAAGCAAGCTCCTTTCATGAAAAAGGACCCTTAAGACAGAGAATATCAACCTTGTCCAAGGGTCCAGCTCTTGCCTCACTATGCTATTGCGTGACCTGGTCGATACATGCGATTAAGCGGTCTTCAATATCCTGAGCAAATTCTTTAATTGAGGAGTCGCTGACCATTTCAATTAAAGCTGTTGGTCTAGGCATGCCAATTTTCGTCTTGCCCCCGTCTTCATAAACAACAATTTTACACGGCAGGAAATAGCCTACCATTTGATTTTCTGATAATACCCGTTGCGCCTCTTTTGGGTTACAAACTTCCATTACATGATAAGGCTGATCAAATTCAAACCCTTTATTTTGTAAAGTTTCTCTAATATCAAAGTGCCAAAGCACACCGAACTTTTCCTCTTTTAATTTTTCCTCTAAGGCTGCCATTGCTTCTTCGATTGACTGATTCGTTTCTACAGTGTAATGAAACATAGGCTCATCTCCTTTTCCAGTTTAATTCTATTTGTTCCCTTTTTGCTAAGAAACCAATCAACAATCGATTTATTTTGGCGAATTTCTCTCCAAATAGAGGCAGCCGCACATACTTCCCCGCCATCAAGAATAATAACATCAAAATAAAATAACCCGGGCTTTTAGAAGTTTAATCATATAAACCCATTGCGGATATATACAAACTTCTAAAACCGTTGCTTTAACAATATTTCTATAATTTATAGCATTATATTTTATACCTAATTATGTAGATCTCTAAAATTTTTATAGTCAAAAGTGAATCAATTTACTACCCGAAGAACTTTTTACATTGGATTTCTTCCAATGCCGCCCTGAGACTGCTCTTTTTTATCTTCTAAGAAAATATTCGCCGATTTCTTGGGCTAAAAAATTTATTTTAGCAATCATTTATGTTTCTAGACCAAGTAGCTAAAGTTTAATTTTTCAGGTATTAAAGACCTCTTCGTTTTAAGCAAGTTAGTAAAAAATGCCTAATATCTTTTATTCTCTCAAAGTGGATAGTCCGTTCCACTATTTTGTCCTCCAAATTTACGAATTAACTTTGTTGTTGTACATTTTCTTTTTCGGTTCTCTCTGCTTTGGAAGTTCTATCCTGAATTACTACCCAAATAATTAAAGATGATATCCGCATAGATCTTCGTTGCATCGATTAATTGGTTCACTTCCACGTATTCATTCCGTTTATGGGCTTGATCTATAGTACCGGGACCAAAAAACGGTATAATGGGAATCCCATAAGCAGCAATAAGTCGAGCATCAGCTGTACCGGGGTTTGCACTTATCTGAGGTTGTCGACCTGTAATTCGTTCAACGGCCGATTTTGTGACTTGGACAATTTTTTCACTCTCATCAATTTCGGCTGCGTTCATCCAAAACAGATCTTCAAACTCTGCCTGGATGTCTGGGTCCTCTATAGAAAGATTATCAAGAAATTCCTGTATTTCCCGTCGAACTTGCTCATGTTTCATTCCCGGCACCGTGCGAATGTCAAATGTAGCTGAGCAATGGCTCGGGACCACGTTTGTCTTAGTGCCCCCTTCAATGAGAGTGCCTGGTGCAATGGTTGGCCCAGTTAAAAGTTTATGCGGGGTATGGCTTAATTGCAGGCGGTTCATATTTGCAATAATTTTAGCCATCTTTTCTACCGCATTGACTCCTTGTTCAGGTACACTTCCATGACTAGTGACCCCCTTTGTGGTAATACGGAACCAATAGGCACCTTTATGTGCGAGATGAATATCCAGCTCAGATGGCTCTGTACATATTGCTGCATCAGCAGTCAAACCTTGCTCGAGTAGGTACCCTGTACCCAACGCACCTCCGGTCTCCTCATCGGCCACTGCGGTAAAAATTACTTTACCTGCGATATCGATGCCCGCTTTCTTAATAAGTTGGGCAGCCATTATCATGGTTCCCGTACCGCCGAGCATATCTGCGGCACCCCTTCCATATAAACGTCCTTCCTCGATCACGCCTCCGAAAGGATCATAATCCCAGTCCGAAAGATCTCCGGCGGGAACCGTATCAATATGCCCATTGAAAAGCAATGTTGGTCCCGGTTTATTTCCCTCTAATGTTGCTACCACATTGGCCCTTATCCCATCTTTGCTGACAATGCGTGTTTCCAGGCCTATCTCAAGACACTTGCGTTGGACAACCTCGGCAATTTCCCGAGTATCACCTGTCGGATTTTCACTCGGTGTCTGAATTAAGGATTGAATAAAAGTGACAATTTCCTCAGTATTTACAAACTGATCCCAATCAATCTGTACCTTTTGCTTTTGCATAGAATGAACACTCCTCTGACGAATTCTCTAGTAAACTATTTGAATCTAAAAATTTAACCAAATAATGACAATATACTACTGGCACCGAGGATTAAAGCGATGATACCGACGCCTAATCCCATACATTTTGTAATATCACATTTTATATTCTCCCATCACTCGTCCAGTAGATTAGGACGAAAATTTATAAGCGAAGGGATATACCATAGCGGCTGTTGTATGATAATAAGGGAAACGGGACCGTAATCTGGAGTGCAACCATAACACAGGGAAAGGAGATTGCCCACTCCCAAAAAACGTTTATTTGATTTATCCGCCTTCCGTCCAAATAATAATCCGGCAAGCACCAATGCAATCACCAGTGGACCAAGTACTGAAGATGACCTACCCCCGGCAATCAATCCAGCACTTAAAAACGGTAACGCAAGGCCACTTAACGCGGTTTCAAGTTGAACAGCCATATCGGTGCGCTTTCTATAGACATCCCCCGCATTACGGTTTCGACAGAGATTAATATAAACGCAGTCCTTAAGCGTCCAATAATCATCGTTAATTGTATATCAAATCTTGCCGGTGGAATCTTTTCAAGACTGTACCATCTTTTATGATCATTTGTAAAATGAAGGAAAAAGTTAAGAAGTACAACGGTTGTACCAATCAAGGCCACACTTTCCTTACTGATTATTTCGCTGAATCTTCTAGTTCAACTAGGAAATTGCAGCAATCATCGCCGTTCATTAGGGTTTTCGTTCGGGAAAATTTGAATTTCGGATTGACTCCCCGGAAAAAACACTCATCTCTATTACAGGACAGCATACCTCCCATTTCCCGCATACCCAGTCTTTCGTACATTTCTACATACTCACACCGGACTATATCAAATCGGTTATGCTTTTCATCTTGGCTTATGGGATTTATATCAAGAGCATCTACCATTTGATGAGGCTTGATATGTTCCAACAGTTCCTTAGTGCCATTATCCCCAAGACGCTGTGCACTTTCTTCACCGGCTTTTCGTGCCAATTCTTCAATAACGCATTCTGCAATCTCGTAGGTGCGTTCTTTACCGACCTCTTTGGTGAACGCCTCCAAGAATGGTTTAATCATACGTGCTTCGATTTCCCTGCGTAACAGAAGTGGAACATCATTTATGGTTTTCATGAGATCACACCTTCCTTACTAAGTATTATTGATCCGATAATTTCGTTTCTCTCTTCCATCAAAATACAAAGCTTCCATTTTTAAATTGGTGAATATGTTTTTAACTACCGCGCCAGACAGGCAGAAATCTCAACATAATAAATACTACAGGCCCACCTTTCTAGTAACGTTTTACATTAATCTTTTGTCAGTAAATACATGGAAAAGCATAAGTGCAATTCTATTTCACATTTTGAATTTATTGTTTCTAATGCAAACTATTACACATCTGTACATACATGTTGGATATTATATAACGAAACAGGTACATCCTTAGGGAATACCACAAAAGTCAACACACGACCCTCTCAAGTACATCCTTTTTGAGGCAAACCTTTCGGTTCATAAAACGACTCTAAATAGTATTATTATTTTTCTATCACAGCTTTACCTCATATTCGGCTTTACCTAATGCTTTGTTGTTAAATTTTAATAGGAAACTCCGTTTCATTTTTCAAAGCATCATTTTGTAACCAATTTGTATTTTTCTAATTTCCGATACAATGTTGCAAGACTAATTTGCAGTTCAGACGCAATAAGGACCTTATTATTTCTATATTCTTCGTTTAAAAAGTAACGCTGTAATATATTTTTTTCATACTCAAATATTCTTTCTTCCAAGCTAAAACCTCTTTGATTATTCATTGGATCTTCTTGGTTTAGCAAATAGTCCGGAATATCGGAAAATCCTATTACTTCCGTCTCTGCCATATTGACCATATATTCAATAGCATTCTCAAGCTGTCTTATGTTACCGGGCCAGTTATATTGAATGAGCCAATTTTTTAATTCTGGATCTACTCGCATTGGTCTTTTATTTAACTCATTACAAAACTTTCTGATAAATAACTCTATAAAATTTCCAATATCTTCTCGACGCTCTTTCAACGGTTTTAATGTAAGTGGGATGACATTAATTCGGTAATATAAATCTTCTCGGAAGGTCCCCTCCTTCATCATTTCCTCAAGGTTTCTGTTGGTTGCTGCAATAACCCTGCAATCAATAGATATTGAACGGTTCCCACCTACACGATTAATGGTGCGTTCTTGTAATACCCTTAACAACTTGGCTTGCAATAAAGGAGACATATCTCCAATTTCGTCGAGAAAGATGGTACCTTTATGCGCCAACTCAAATTTCCCTATATTGCCCCCACGCTTAGCACCTGTAAAAGCACCGCTTTCGTATCCAAACAACTCGCTTTCCAATAAGTTTTCAGGTATAGCTGCACAGTTTACAGCAACGAATGGAAATTTACTCCGTTTACTTTCATTATGAATAGCTTTAGCGAGTACTTTTTTTCCTGTTCCGCTTTCACCTCTAATTAAGACGGTTGAAATACTATTAGCCACTCGTTGTGCTTTGTGGACGACATCTTTTAAACTAGAATGATAACCAATAATACTAGAAAATAAGATCTTATCTGGTTGATGGGGAATATTCTCTTTCATCTCACATTCCGCATGTTTTGTTAATTCCAGCAAAATCAGTTTATTTTCCAATAGTGTGCTTAAATGGCTTAGAAACCTGATTAGTTTCTCATGGTCATCAATCATTCTTTTTTTCTGTTTCGCAGAGAAACTTACAACCCCAATAACTCCGACCGGCTTATTTCTTTTTAAAATGGGAAACCCAATCGTTGCAAGCTCTCTGCATTGGGTTCTAAACTTGCAGCTTATACATTGGGAATCACTTTTTTTCATATCATAAACAAGACCTGGTTTTCCGGTTTGTAATATTTTCTTGAAGAAAGAACCTTCCGGTACCGGCTTGCCTATCAGATCATTGAAGTAACCGGTTCCACTTATTCTGATGCCATTTTCATCAAGTATGGTTACATCCTGCCCCAACATTTCGGCTATGTCATTTACACACGCATCAATGAATTCTTGTATATAAGATATCCGTGCCATGGGTACCTACCACCCCCTACTATACAAATTAACTTTCTTTTTGTATGTATTTATTATTATACCAATTTTACAAATATTTTTGTGAATGCACGTGATAGAAAGAAGATTTTCCCAGAGTTGATAAAAATGGCTACTCCAAGTACTAGCCTGAATATTTTACATAAGATACCTTTGCATTATAAAGTTCTTTCTCTCCTGTTGGCTCAAAAACCTTAAAATGGCATAATTGTTTTCCATATACATGGATTGTAATAGCAGGTTGATCTCCTTCTACCTCAAGGGTATGACAATCAGCCGGAGGCAAGAGTGTTCCTGTATCCTGTTCCTGTACAACTATAGACCCGGTATGCCGAAGTCTCACAACATTCTTAGAAACGTTGCCCTCTTGAATATAATTTGTTACTCTGACTTGACCTGAAACGATTCCTTCAACTCCCCATGTTCCATCGTGATCATGCAGTGACGTTTTATGGCCTGGCTGCCAGACCAAAACCAACACCTCAAATCTGTCTTGTGGATCCACGTAAAGTGAGTACCGCGCATATCCCTCATTACTTGGCTTTCTCTTATCTTCCGTGAGCCAGGAAATGGAACGAATCAACTTGCCCACCAAGTGTTCAGCTTTTGATACTCTATCGGCCTCGCTATCTGTCTTTTCTACTATATCCGTCATTTCACGTATAAAGTCTTCTAATTGATATGCTTCAGTTTTGTAATTCATTATGACGTCTCCCCTTTTACTTAATGACTTTGAGCTTTTAAGAACATTTCACCGGTGACCTCATTTAATTGGAATAAAGCTCTCTCTAAAGTTGGACGTGGACATGCGATTTCATTCTCATAAATCCTTCTCCACCGTGTCCAAAAATGTTTCCACGATTCATAGCTAGCTTTGCTTAGTGGAGCATGAAATGTTCAAGCTCCTCAGCAGTCCTGCAATCTAACCAGACCAAGTAAGTTCCTACCGGCTCGGTGATTTTGATTTTGGTAAATGTGGTTTTGAAAGTATTGTTGAAAAGAAATATTCTGCTCTTAATAAGCCAGTACATAATCTAACCATTCTTCCCCATATTGGTAGGCACTTTCCAGTCCGACTACTGCGAACGGTGTAGGTGACCCGACAAATACCACGGTTAATATATTTCACGTATCTCACTGTTCGGGATAATGGCATCTTCTTTTTAACCAGTTCAGAATGGCCTCATAATAAGAATCTAGTCGATATATATCCATAGGAACCGTGCTCCACTCTTTTTCTTAAATCTTTGTTTACGGGGGAAGCGCGACAAAATCCATATCTCCCATCCACATAGGGATGGCATCCTTTACCCCAAAATATCTACAGATGATCCAATTTCACACAAGAGGTTTTCATTCCATTAAGTTCATTATGTACCTCCTCTTAATTTATTATTTTAAAATTTGTATTTACATTTTAGTTTTTTTGCAAAATGCGTGCCAAATTTTACACATCTTCAAAAGATCCTGTTGTCTCTGATATTCACTAAAAGTTTTAGATTAAAAACTCATAAATTATAAGTTAATCAATCACCTTCTATTTGCAATATCGATAAATTTTATTCTCACGACCGAGAAATAGGCGAATGACTATTTGAAGTGGAGAGAACCGAAAACTTCAGATTACCGTATGGTCAACTACTTTAATTCCGTCATCATACTTTATGGCTTAACAATATCTGTGCAAGAACAAGGAAGATCTAAAACCAATTATTTGAATGTACAGGACCTTGAGAGTTAATCCTTCTGGTACTGTTTAGCTCATGAAGCTGGGAAACTTATGGAGACTGGAGTTGATAATGAGTTACGGGGCAACCGGTATATAAGTAAAAAAAAGAGATTAGGTACGCTGTCGGGCATTCAAGAGATGTTACTATGGTATTTAGGAAAACAATTATAAATTTAGATGAAGAACTTGAAACAATGACCAGCGGTTATGTCTCCTATTTAAAGTAAGCCAAAATAAAAAAAGATACGTGGTATTCAAAAAAAGTCTAGTTGTAAATAGTCCATCATTCATTTAACTAACTATTGAGCAAATATCACAGGTATATACAACTGTTTTACCCTTGGGTGAATCCTGAGTTGGAAAAAAGCTTTATTGCTAAACGTATCCATAAATTAAGTGATAGAAGGAATCAGCGGTTTTTCAAATTAATTATGCTGCACTTTTTCTAACTTTAATAGAATCCAACCTTTTTAGTTATAAAAAAGGCGCATTCTCGGGGGCAAACCAATTCGGAAAAAGGACTTGCTGAAATGGACAAAAATTTTTGGATATAATATGTAAGCTCTCGATTGAGTATAAACAAAACTATAATAGATCAAACGCTTGTTAATGTTTCTAATTTCATCCTGAACATTACTGTCTAGTTTAAAATAAAAAGATACTTCCTCCCATTCAAAATTATTTTTTTCTAGCCAATATCAACAAATTTCAATTTGGTTTTCAGGTGAAGAAACTTTGTTCATCTTTATCTGTTGGTAAACTGATCTAAACCATATAAGGGTTTTCCTGCCATGAAAATTTGGACATCCGAAGCATTTTCATTTCTTAGCAACATATTATCCACTCCTATGATGGAGTAATTTGGTTGCTTATAATAATAACAATAAAGACTCACTTTACTAAGATTTAAATTTTACCTTTCTCGGTAATGACCACTTAGAGAATTCCTCCATAACGTATATAACTTATTCCAATAAATTAAATATTCAGAAATAATTGACCACCTGCAGCCTGCCAACTTATAATGATTTTAATATTGAAAGCGCTTTTTGTTGGAAAACATCATTGTTTTTTAAATTCTAAGAGCTTATGACACTTAGATGCTTAAATATGACATAATAAAAAGCTTTATTAAAGAGGTACAAATGGTGAGGTGGTTGAAATGGAAGATTAATTATGGTTTATACATCTGTTGATGACTAGAAAATGAAATAAATGTACTAAGAAAAGATTTTAATTCTCATCCAGAACGCATTAATTAATCCGGGTAACAAGTATTGTAAATTCAAGACTAGATTTATTAGAACTTTTTGACTTAATCCTTATTGAGACGATTTCTGCCATCAACCATGCCGGGTGTTATTTTTATTCCACGAGTAGAAAAAGGGCCTAATTAGCAAAGCCTCCACTCATTTTAAAAAGGAGTGATATTAATGATAAGAGAAGCATTTAAACTGATTGATCAAAATGAAGTCATTAAGGTTGTCAAAGATTTGGTAAGCATAAATAGTGTAATGCCTCCTCATAATGTTGAAAAGGAAATAGGAAATTATGTGCTTGATTATATGAAATCTAAAGGAGTTGAGTCAGAGATACAACAGGTAGCTCCAGAAAGATTTAATGTCATATGTAAACTAAAGGGAGAGAAAAAGAATCCAGCAATTATATTTACCGGACATATGGATACTGTACCTGTTAGTGAAGATGAAACGAAATTATGGAATACTGATCCTTTTCGAGGTGAAATTATTAATGGCAATCTTTATGGTAGAGGATCCACAGACATGAAAGGAGGACTTGGATCCGCTATGGTAGCGCTGGGTACATTATCTGAACATGGAATAGTACCGCCAAATGATATCATATTGGTAGCTACGGTCGACGAAGAAACAATTATGTTGGGTTCAAAGAAATTGATAAATACACATTTTATTAAGAACGCTAAAAAAATGGTGGTTTGTGAACCTACTAACTTGGAACTGCATCCAGTTTGCAGAGGCAGAACTTGGGCTGAGATTAAATTAAAGGGTAAAACTGCACATGCTTCTGTACCGAAAGAGGGAATTAATGCTATTGATAAAGCAGTAACTTTTATCAATAGATTAAATGAATATAAAATTCCTCATGATAAACATGAATTATTAGGGAATTCTTTCTGGAATGTTACCGAAATTAAAGGTGGGCTAGGACCGGCAATCATACCAGATGAGTGTACGATTACTCTTGATGTCAGACTAGTACCAGGTCAAACATCGCAAGACATATGGTTACAAGTTGGTAAAATTCTAGACGAATTAAGGGAAGAAGTTCAAGATTTTGACTCAAGTATAGAAATTATTGAAACTAGAGATCCTTGGGAAACACCCGTGAATGACTCTATTGTAACCACTATGGAGAAATCCATGAAGAATATAGATTTGCCCATATTATACGGAGGCTTTCTAGGAACTACAGATGGAACTGAATTACGGAAATCAGGTACAGGAATAGATACAGTAATCTTTGGTCCGGGACGTGTGGAACTAGCCCATAAAGAGAACGAATACGTATCAATTCACCAATTGGTTGAAGCTGCAAAAGTTTATATAGAAACTATGGTTTCCTTTGAGGAATAAGGTTGATTTGCTGGAATTCGACTACCCCAATCAATTAATATCTAGAATCCTTGATTATTGCAGATGATTTGAGCCAGTCAGTGCGGAAAAATGAGCCACTTTCTGAGGGCAGGAGAGCTAGCACCATAAATAGAATAACCTCTTGTATAATAAAATTTGCATTCAAAAATAAGTATGACAATACGATACAGGAGGTTTTTTTATAATTAATTATCTAAAAATTCCGTAGTCAAAGACGATCAGTTCGAAATCCAATGCGGATTATTTAAATAGCTATTAGGCCAATATGAATTAAAAAGTTTCATCAATGAAGGTGGTAGTATATTTCTGTAAAATGTTTACAGCAAAATGACTCTAGTTTGACACCATTTCACTACATGTGGGTATCAGAGTATGAATGGCACACCGGATTTCCATATTTATTTATATCTTGCCGCAATGATTTCTAAAAATGCTTTTGCAATTTCTTCATCTTCCATAGATAGCATATATAAAGCCCATGAGTTTTACAATTTTGTAACAAACGCTCTTCCAGCGTTACAGATTCTCGCAATCCCCCAACTGGTAAACTACGATTTTTTCTTTTACCTCCCTGGTTGCAAATTTAAGGCTGTACCTCTTTATCTCCCCGTTCAAAATCTGTGGTCCTTTTTGGTACAAGCACCTTGATCCCCTTTTTTCCTTTTTTCACATAACGGCCGTTCTGGCGATTTCACATCGTTAGAACATATTCCAAATATTCTCCTCAAATTGTGCTCAGTCTTGTTCCATGCAAATTCGGTGAGTTGGAAGACCAAGAAGCTATCTTTTCCCGTATTAAAGAGACATCACGCTATGTTCCGATTGTACAGCTATTTGAGCATGCTACGGATTTGGCTTCCACACTTCATCGAAATAAAAAGAAGGAAGAAGAACAAAGGGACAAATTGAATTTTATCGTCCGATACTGCCAGATGAAATTTTGAATTTTTCCAGTGTTTAGAATTTATAATTGGAGCCTTTTCAAATCCAACGCATGGACAGATTGACACTTTTTTGCTAAAGGGATTGCGTAACGACCCGACCCCGCACCAATATCCAATACACTAGATAATTTATTCAGTATTCCCTTATGCTCCAACAAACGGGGGACTGCATCAGAATAGTAGGTGCTTCCGTGTACTTGATTATGATAATACGTTTTTGCCATGTGGTCCCATTTCTCTTCATCCGTTCCTATTGATTGATTGCTGATTTTCAGCTTTTGTTCAAATATCTCTAGTGTATCCATAGGTTCCATTCCTTTCTCATATGAAAATCATTCGCATTATATCATAATAATAGTCGCTGTAAAAAAAAACCATTTTTCTTAATGTAGTTTAAACGGCTTCGTTAATTTATACCTTCATTCATATTGATGACAGATGAAACTTGGCCTGAACATAGGATAATTCAAATGGTTGACTAATATTAGAAAAAATAATATTATAGACACATTCAGTCTTTAATTGGAGGTGGGATTTTGAAGTATTCCAAGGCAACGAATTATGCACTCCATACCATGGTATTTTTAGCTTTAGCACCTAACGGAAAAACAATTGGAGTACGCCCTTTGGCAGAAATTCAGAAGGTATCGCCAACTTACCTTTCAAAAGTTTTAACAAAGTTGGTTAAAGCAGGTTTTGTTGAATCTACGCCAGGTGTAAATGGTGGGTATAAAATAGTAAAAAATATAAAGGATATTTCTTTTTTAGAAATTATCCATGCTATTGAGGGAACAGCGTCATTATTTAATTGTAGTTTAGATAATGATTTGCACAATAACCATCATTGCTTAATTCAAGAAGTAATGGAGAAAGCAGAAAGAAAAATGGAAGAACATCTTAAAGAACAAACATTGGAAGCTATTATAAAAAAAGTTGATGAAAAGACAATTTCATTTATAAATTCTGAATCAAGTTAATACATTTCAATTAAGGATATTAGTCTTTAATAACTTTAATTAAAGGGCAATCCACTAGGTCAGTGTTACGTTGTATCTAAGATGTAATGCAATAAAATTTTCTTAAAGAAGACCATTGGAAGACCCTATAAAAATATTGTTGAATGTCTAACCTAGCTTTACTTATTATTTTAGTTTTTAAATTTTTTTACTACAATTAAGGACATTAGGTATCTTTAATATCCTGATTAATTTTTAAGGGGGTGCGTAAAAGTAATTTACTGATAAAATTATATGTTTTAACATATATTAGGGATAGAGGGGATAAAATAATGTTTAAATTTCAAACAGAAGATATACAAAAAATTGCAAGTTCAGAAAGTCTACAAAAGGCTTTATATAAACGAACGTTACTTGTTATATTACTATCACAAACGCTAGGAGGGGCTGGATTAGCAGCAGGTATTACAGTTGGTGCGTTACTTGCTCAACAAATGTTCGGTGTTGAAAGTTTAACAGGATTGCCAACCGCACTATTTACTCTAGGTTCTGCCCTTTCTGCATATGTTGTTGGAAGAGTTACAAATTCTTTTGGCAGAAGAATTGGACTTTCTTTTGGATTTATTGCCGGAGGACTTGGAGCACTCGGTGTTGTAGTAGCAGCAAATTTAAATAGTATTATACTTTTATTAATTTCGTTATTTATTTATGGCGCAGGTACATCAACGAATTTACAAGCACGGTACGCAGGTGTCGATTTAGCAAAAGAAAATCAACGTGCAAAAGCGGCTAGTATCGCAATGGTGGCAACTACATTCGGTGCTGTGGCTGGTCCTAACCTAGTTACGCCAATGGGGCATGTAGCTGAAGGTTTAGGTATGCCCACACTCGCAGGACCATTTTTACTCGCAATGGTGGCTTATACTCTAGCGGGACTTGTATTTTTTATATTTTTAAAACCCGACCCATTAATGGTAGCACGTGCAATAGCAGAAAATAATAAGACAAAGGCAGAAACGCCTACTACAGATCATTCTAAGCAACAAGTTCAGCGCACCGGGGTTATGGTTGGAGCGATTGTGTTAATTTTAACTCATATTGTTATGGTAGCCATTATGACAATGACACCCGTTCATATGCAGCACCATGGTAGTGGATTATCAGCTGTTGGGTTAGTAATTGGCCTTCATATTGCAGCGATGTATCTTCCTTCACTAGTTACAGGTTCACTTGTTGATAAAATAGGACGTATGAAGATGGTTGGAGCATCTGCTGTTACATTAGCAGCTGCAGGGTTATTAGCGGCATTAGTTCCGGGAGAATCAGTTGTATGGATTACTATTTCACTCGTTTTGCTAGGTTTAGGCTGGAACTTTGGTTTGATTAGCGGAACGACAATTGTTGTTGATTCAACAAATGTTCAAAACCGAGCTAAAATACAAGGGTCCATTGACGTTGGTGTTGCGATTGGCGGGTCTGCCGGCAGCATATTATCAAGTTTTATTGTTGCGTTCTCTAGTTATACGATATTAGGTTTTATCGGTGCTTATCTTTCATTCATGCTAATTCCAGTCATCTTATGGGTAAACCTGAAAAAGAGAAAGGCAGTAAAGACTAATAATATTTAAATCTTTAACATTAGTGGTTCATTAATCAAAAAGGTTCATAGGAGTATAGGTTGCTGGGATTATCAGAGTAATCATGGTTTTTTTTGAAGATGCCTTTTCGGACAGATAGCATACGGATTGACCGAAACGTATTGCACTCTAAACAAAACCTAATCATAACCCTTTATGGAGAGAAGTTTGACATCCTTTATCTCCAAGGATCGTAAGATTTATCAAAGGTGCTCTCATAAATCTAGCCTCCTATGTATCCTTTAAATGTAATGTTCCTATTGGGAATAAATCCACCATTAATAAGAATTATCACACCGTTACCCATAAGGGTTTTTCCATCAATTTCCTGTCACTTTTCGCTATTATTTACCCCCATTTTGGTTTTACTATTCTTGTTGCGGTTTTAAGTGTACGAAACATTTTTACATTCCTGAATCAATTAACATCCCCGTTTGCTATTTTTTAATACTTTTAAGCTTTTCTGCAGTATTTTAACAACTGCCTTCTCATCTATCTTTTTCTTCATAGTATTCACTGAGAGTTTCAATGGCCCAACACTTACTCCTATATTTTCTCAACTCCTGGGAGCATTTCAGTCTACTTTTATGTTAACAAATGTTTACAAACATCGCTCCCTCATTTAAAGCGCCAATCTTAACCGGTTCAAGGTGTTCACTCCATGCTTTCTTCCGCCTTTAACAATATATACTTCACTAAACCCGGCTTCTATTATTTGTTCTGCAACAAATCGTAACGAGCAGCCTTTTGCACAGCTACGTAGATTTCTTTATCCTTTGGGAGCATCTCTACGACAGGGTCTGCCCCTCCCAAGAGTTCAAAATAGGGCTTATTAATGATTTCAATATTTGGTCCTTCAATCTCCCAGTCATCAAAATCATCTGTAATACGGGCGTCAAGAATAAAAAGATCTTCATGGTTGATACCTTTCGAGCTAATTCTTTCACTGATATGATTTTTACACTTTGTTCGTTATCCATATGTTTCCCATCCATTATTTTTCAATGGTTTCGGGCTCATAACCAAGAACCCTTTCACCGTTGATTTCGATTTAGGTAACTCCCATCTGCCCAGTTGTTTTAAACGGTTTTTCTCCAGCTTCCACCGGATGTATGGGGACCGTCCGGTTAAAATGCTTTTCAGTGTGTCTTCAATTTAAACCAAATTCATAGGAGTCGCAGTTTCGCTTATTCTATAGAAGTCATTGATCTCTAGATGTTGCTTGGGCTATTTGAAATAGTTCAATTGCCCATCGTGACAAACGGCTTCCACTTATTTCTTCTGCTGCCAGGTTAAAGCGTAGGATGTTCCCCTTTAGTATCAGTCACTTCCAACAGTCGAAAAAGTTTTCCGCCCCGGTTTTGTGTGGTGCCAATATAAATCACTTTGTCCAATAAAACTAAGCCCCTTTCTCTTAAGTGAGGGGGCTTAGAGTTTCCCTTGTATTCTGTTACCGTCAGTCACTCAATCATGCTTTGTACCATGTTTGTCAAAACCCCTTTATGGAGCCAGTCTTTCTGAATGATTAACATGATCTATTTCGCCAATTCCTGGTGACGATAGATGTTTTTGAGAAGAATTAAAGTCTAATATCTAATAAAATGGCAAAGTTGGTTCAATGATATTATGCATCAGCCGGTGTCTGGTTAAACACTGAATTTGGCAGTGTATCAAATAATCAATCGAGTTTTAGTTGGTAACAATATGCACATTTTTCAAAACCATAGATCTCATAAAAACGATGCGCTTCTTCTCTGGCAAGACCTGTATCTAAAAACATTGCAGTACACCCTATATCTTCAGCTAATTTTTTAGCATGATCCATCAACCTGCGTCCGTATCCTTTCCCACGGTCTTCTTTATTAGAAATAATACTAGATACGTAACAAGATTTTCCCGAATGCCAAAACGTATTGAAATAAGTTCCATGACAAAATCCTCTTACTTTTCCCTCATCATAAAGGAAAAATGCAAAATCATTTTCATTTTCCAATACTTCTTGATATACCTTCCTAATTGTTTCTTTATCATATTCATTAGACGTCCATAGCTTCTCAATATAATCAAATGCAATATCAAAATCTTCCATTGTTGCATTTTTAATTTCCATTAAACATCACTCTTTTCTCTAATTAGATTCTTTCTATTTGGATAGTTTCCATCTGCTTTTAAAAATAAGTTGTTGAATCTCGTATTAGCTTTTGTTGACGGATAATTCATTGTTGCAACGAAAGTATCCCCGCATAGACAATTAAATTTATCGATTGGACAACTGAATTCTTTCTGTTAAAAAAACAAGTAAAAACTTCTACTTACTCATACAATAATGTGTTACTTTTGCACCAACAGCATATTCATTATTCAATTTTATTTCTAATCAAGTCATCAGCGGAAAAAAGTAGTGCCAAAAACAGCATATAAGAAATTTCGGTTTATTACAACTCTTTTGATTGTAACTACCAGGGATTCCACTTTTTAACTATAATCCCAAAATCCTTAAGCAAACCTGTCATCGGGATGGTGATGGATGCACTCCACCTCCACATGGTCACACAAGGAATCATTCCTCTTTTTCCTAGCTTTATTTCTGACAACAGTGTACGAAACAGTCTGTTGGCTTTGTTCTTCTGTGTGCTCAGGTTTAGGAAAAGGGGAATCATCTTCATCAAACAGGGATCCTTGCCCATTGGGCGCATTGTATTTGGATTTCTCCGTTTTGGATCCGTAAAGGAGTTTGGTTAAGTGTTAAATTTGATGTGTGAGCGATTCGATCTGCTTGAGCGATAGATCCAGCTTTTTCGATAAGGCTTGATTCTGTTGATTCGCAACAACTAGTTGTTCTTCCAGTAATCGGGTGATTTTTTCGGATTGCTGATCGCTTGCCACATCATTCACCACTTTCCGTCCGGTTTTGTTCCTTCTATTATAACGGGTCAGGAGTGCGGATGAAAATTTTAAAATGCGCCTTGTGGCGAAGGCTGAATCGCTTTTGGCTGTTGGATGGACAGACCTTCGAGCAGCCAGCGGAGCTCCTGCTGGGTCAGGTTCTTTACTTCCTGTTCATTCCTTGGCCATTGAAGCTTTCCGCTGTCCAATCGCTTATACAGCATGGCGAAGCCATCCCCATCAAAATACAGACATATATACCGGTCCTTTTTCCAGCCGGCGAACAGAAAAATGGAGTCGCTGTATGGGTCAAGTTCGAAAGAGTCCTGGATGAGCGCAGCCAGACCGTCAATTCCTTTTCGCATATCGGTTTTCCCGCAAATGATATAGATGTTTTGGACAGAGGTATAATCCTGTCTCATCGCTGGATCAACTCCCTTATGATCGTTTGGATGATGCGCCCCTCCACGCCGTTTTGGAAGGTGATTTCGGCATTTCCCAGTTTAATCGTACAGAGACCGGTGGAATTTGCAGAAACAGTTGAAAGGCTGGTGTCTGGTAGGGGATGCAATGTTACGGGGACGATGGTAATTGGTTTTTACGGCATTAAGAAAGCACCTCCTTGGTTGATACATTGATCATACTAGGAGATGCTTCATCATGATATGCGTTGTTTGATTGGGGGCTTACCACAAAATTATAACGGAGATACCCCACCTTGTTTTCCACATTCCCCTTTTCATGTCCGCTCCGCGGATTACAGGCCTGCACTTCAAATCTTTAAAAGCCGGCAAACTGGAGGAACTCTTCTTTAAATGTTGCTTCCTCATTTTTTCCCCTGGGCCGAATTACTGCCGCCTTCAGGTTATCAATTCGGACCTTCTGGGAACGCCGCCCAATTGGTGGAAGATTGTCTGTAACCCATATAAAAAGCACTCCTGATTTTCACTGGGCAATGGCACGCAATAGGCTGCGTTGCTGTAAGGGAGAGTCAGAAGTAGGCAATGCACATCGATGACCTTCCCATCTTTTACTGCTTCTGTCATCCCAAGATCCATCTGTGCCTCAGCCGGCGGATGATGTAGCCGTTCCGCATTCCAATCCCTGTCCTCATCGCCCTTTTCCTTGCCTTCACGCCAATCTTTGATGAAGTAACAGACCGTGCGATAGGAACCGGTGGACCCCATATTCTGAAGCTCCTCAAAGATTTTCTTGTTGGTCCTTCTTGACTTTCTCTTCAGCTTCTCATCTTCAGCCAACCAGCCAGAGACAATCTCCCCCTATGGCTCTTCGTACATCATGCCGCTCTTCTTTTGAACATTTTCCTGAGGGACTTGGTCGTCATCTGCATATTTCTTGGCAGTCCTCCAGTTGATTCCCAAAATTTTGGCTATTTTATTGATAGAAAATGATTTCTGATTCATTAAAAGTTTGATACAATTGATTTCGGACATTGCGAGCATTCCTTAAGACCTCCACTGTGATTGATTCGACACCAACTACAGTAGAGAAGATTTGAATGGCTGGCAAGGTCTTTTTATCTTTTAAATAAAGTACAAAGTTATGTACGTTTATGTTTCATAACTCTGCCACTTCTATTTTGCACTACACAATAAATACAAACTTTAAAAAGATTGATATGATAACATCTATAGTTAATAGAATTATATTTTATATTCATTTATACTGACTTTTGTAATTTTTATAGTCAAAACCGAATTTAAATTATATATAAAGAGGCTTTTTAATTTGTAAGATATTAGAGTTTTAAATACTACTAGAATTAACAATAATTTTAGATAAGCAATTATTGCTAAAAGCTCTTTTTGGGAATGATAAGAAAGTGCCAATAAAATCATGCAGAGTTAAACAGAGCTTCATGGAATAATTATCAACGAACTAATTACCAATAGCTATTCATCTGATACCTCTAAGAAACGGCAAACATAATAAATTAAGTATTGACCCTAAAATAAATTGAAGGAGTTTGTATCAGGTTTTTCATCAGACTTTTTGATGCCTGTTCTATTTAAAATCAACCATTATTTTTAGCTATAATCACACAAGGAGGCCAAAGTATACAGCATCGATCGGGATGAACAGGCCAATTGATCCTAATCTTTTCAACGATTCCTGGAAGATGTGCTAAAACCTTATCCAGAAGACACATAGTCATAATCCTTATAAGCAGGGTCCATCGTTCTAAAGCAATTGTCACTTTTCTTGAAAAACATCCGCGCTCGAGCTTTGATTCTTTGTCTAAATACAGTCCCAAGCTAACGTGCCATGCATAGCGTATAAAAGTGAAATCATTAATACCGGATATGGACCAGGGCTTAATAGTGTAATCGCTTCGATCAATCATTTTCACCATTTATTTTAGCAATTATTGCTGTATACTAAACTCATTAAGAAGTTTGATCCAAGTATAATTTGGCGTTCTCGTAAGATCTTAGTTTGATCATTGAGAAAATTCCGATAACTGGACCTATGCTTAATACTATAAAGACCCATTCCCAACCAATTATGGTTTGGAGCCATGGTATAATATTAATGGAAACAATGGTAAATAAAAAGCCAATACACATTTGGAACGTTAAGGCAGTTCCTATATACTCTCTATCTGCAAATTCTGAAACTGCGGCGGAAAATTGAGCTGAATCAGCAATTACAGAGCTCCCCCACAATAGAGAGAATAAAATAGTTAGCCATATATGGCTTCCATAAGTCAATCCAATACTGAATGCACAAAAGGCACTCATTGCCATTGCAATGATAGTGAGGTTAGACCGCCCAATTTTATCAGCCACAAATCCTCCTATAATACATCCAATCCCCCCGCAAATACCAATTGATAGAAAAGAAACTAAGGAACTAAGAAAAGGATTTATTGATGAAGAATAACTAAGAAAACTAGTATTTAGGAATAGAGGCAACCATGTCCATGCGGCATATAGCTCCCACATATGCCCAAAGTACCCATAATTAGCGAGCATTACCGGTTTATTATAAATTACTTTTTTTAATAACTTAATAGAGAATCTAATATTAATTTTTGCAATGGGCGCATCCATTACAAACCAATTTATTATTATAGCTGCTATTATAGAAAGCAAGGAGCTTAAAATAATTACCACATTAATATTTATATTATTAAAGTATAGTAAGATAAAATGAGGTAAGGAAGACCCTAACGTTAGTGCAGCAATCAAAACACCTGTTGCTAAACCTCGTTGCTTTGGAAACCATTGTGTAATTAAGTTGACTGCAGGAGGATAAACCCCAGCTAGAGTGACTCCTGTCAGAGCTCGAAGAATAATACCAATATATGCTTGGTCTACAAAAATGATTAAAATATTAAATATTGAACCAAATAAGGACGAGCCGGCAAATATTTTCCTAGGATTTAATCGATCTGAGATTCCGAAAAAGGAGCTAATTAAGGAGCCAATAACAAAACCGCCTGGTACTGCCGCACTCAGCCATGCTTCCGAAAGTAATGTTAATTGCCAAGCCTCTCTCAAAGCCGGAGCAATAACAGAAGCGCTGAACCATAGACTCATAGAAAATAAAACAGCTATTCCTATAAGTGTTAAAGCGTACCACTGATTCACCTTCATAGGTAAATGTCCTCCTAGTCTTATGTAAACTGATACAAGGTGCAATAACCCTGTATCAGTTTAAAGTTAACCCATTCAATTCATTACCAATATTGCACTATTGATCCGTTAAATTACTTTATTTTACTGATTTAACTTACAAATCCATCAACTGCTAAGCACAGATTTCCTTAGCTCGGGACTAGTAGTGGGTTGATTTTAGCCTACTTACGTCAAGCCTTGGGACTTCAAAGCTTTAACATTTATTTTAAAAAGGCTGGTGTACAGTACCAAATAGAATAGTTGAAGTACCAAACTATAAATAGTACTAAACTTGACTCTTGCATTTTTCAGATTCCTGTCGCTTCGGTAGAACTAGGACGTCCTGTCCGCCGGAGGGCCAGACAGTGAGGTCGTCCTTCAGACTTCATTGGATGAAGTAAAGCGACCTTGACCCGATGGCGCCTGAAGGCGGGCTCAGGAAGCGACATCCTGTCCGTTGCTTGACATAACACATCACAGTTTAAAATAAAAATCTCATCTAAAATTTATACTTTTCTATCCCGTAAAAAAGACAATGGGACGTGAATCTCCAGCTTTTGATTGAGATCTCTTGATATGTTCAACGACAAACTGGAAGCCTGTTTGAATCTGACATGCTTCATCACTTTCAGACAACAAGTTGACAAAGAATTGTCTGCTAGCTTTTATTTTCTATAACATAGGAGCATACTCTTTCAATGAGATAACAACAAGCTTTAGATTCAGTGATGAAGACACATAAAAGCATTTGCCGTCATTTCATGCATATTCCCATTCAATTTCGCTGGAATTACCGTAACTCCAGCTGCAAAACTTTCCATTGCTTATCCTAGAGCAAATGTGGTGTCAAAACCAAATAACTTTCTGCCAAAGTGAGACATTTGGTCTTCATAGAGAGAAGTCGTATGTGTACCTACACATAAAACGTCTCTAACAAAGAGTTCAACCGGGTTTCCGCGATACGTTGCAAATCCTCCCATCACAAGAAGGACTTTTGTGGCAATGTCCACACAATGCTGAATAATTTCCGCTCGTATGGCACCAAAATCTGCAGGACCAATATCGCCATCTCTGTCAAATTGTTCAAGCATTTCGATATAGCGATTCATTAATGTTTCTGCCTGGATATATTTCATCTGAAGCGTTGCATATACTCTTTGGCTTCTTGGATGTTCTTTTTCTTTCATTCCATCCATATCCAATCGGGTTCTTTTTTCCGTAAATTTCTTAAATTCCTCCAAAAGCCTTTGTGCTCCTCCTAATGCCACATTTGGAAATCCCATGAAAGTCGTACTATAAAATGGCATATCGAAAAGTGGGTAATCCTCACTTGTTAAATCTTCCGGAGGTGCGTATTCCGTATGGATTTTTGTTATATTTAGCACACGGTATTTCGGAACCCTAACATTTTCTAAAATAATTTGGTTGCTTCCTGTACCACGAAGCCCAAGCGTATCCCAGTTTTTTACTATTTTTATATCAGAAGCCTGTACAACCAGACAAAGCTGCTGTGGTATACTATTTCCCTTCTCAAAGATCATTGCATTAACTCCAATCCAATCACTGTATAGACAGCCGCTTACAAAGTTATATGTTCCAGATAAAATATAATGATCGCCACTATCCGTTACTTTACCTACTGGGGCAAAAATATCAGCATTAATTTTCCCCGCCACTTCATCTCGAGCTTTTTTTGGAAGATAAGAAACCCATACATTATGAATCGAATAAAGAGACGCCAACCATCCTGCCGAAGGGTTATGTTTAGAAATTATCCGTATTAATTTTGCATACGTTTTCAAATCAATTTGTGGGCCGCCATACGACTTCGGCAATAGAAGGTTATGGATGTCTGCATCTTTAATTGCATCAATAACATTCTGTGAAACCGTTGCATTCGCTTCCGCTTCTTTATATTCCTTCTCAGAAACTTCCCCCACTTTTCTTGCTGCGGCAAAAAGTTCTTCCACGTTAAACGCTTTTTCTACTGTTAGATTAACCATATTTTTACCTCACTTTATTGTTTATTGTTAAAAAAGGAGGGTACTTCCGACAACTATATGCCTGGAATCTCTCTATCAGTTTAAGTGGATCCAAACGCTCTTCACTTCTGTGTAATTTTCCAAAGCGGAAGATCCCATCTTGCGTCAAATTCCGGATTATTTATATCCAGCAAATGGGACCGCGGCATTCGTTAAGTTGTAGCAGTTGGCCCACACCGATCCTGCTTTTAACTTGCCAGCGACAATGTGAGGGTTCTTTAGGTTCATGGTCCAAAGTCCCGACCCAAGCCCATAAGGACTGTTATTTGCACGTTCAATGACTTCATTGAATATTGCCATGGGATAGAGCCAGCTTTGCCATCTTTTTGAGCCACTTGTGACATAAAATAGAGCCACCTATGACATGGGTGAGCCACTTAGTGATTAAAGACATTCCCCCGGCCGGGGGAAT
>NZ_JBHUEO010000069.1:0-6136 GCF_042680885.1 Siminovitchia sediminis
TGATTCGACACCAACTACAGTAGAGAAGATTTGAATGGCTGGCAAGGTCTTTTTTCTTTTAAATAAAATGCAAAGTTATGTACGTTTATGTTTCATAACTCTGCACTTTTATTTTGCACTACACACCTATGATTAAAAAGTCAGTAATACTGTCTGCTTTATAGTAATATTTCTGCGTAGAATAATACGCTTTTTTTGATAATAAAGTAAATGACCCTAATCTATTATTTAAGTGGTATACAGAAGACTCAACAATCCTTGATTTCTTAATTGTCTTGTTTACTCTATGCCTATTCCCTACACCACCTTAGAAGCAGCGAAGCCGATTTCTGGGCATAACTATGAGTGTAAGGATTCTATAGACCTTTTTGCATATAGTCGGTTTGTAAAAATTATAAAAAATTTATAAATACGAAGTTTTATAAAGAAGTGAGTAATGATAATAGAGAGCAGTTTAAGGCTTAGAAACAATTATCATGATAAGTTTGTTAATAGGGAGACATTTTTCATGTAGTAAATTTAAGCAACTTCAACAATATAAATTATTGAAAAAAGTAAATTAAAGATCATATAATGTTATGGAGTAGACGGTAAATAATGAGCATACTAGATAACTTTAAAAAAATATTAACGTATAGGAAGGTGGACCTTTGAGTAACAAGAAGATAATTTACGCGCTTTTCCCTATTGCTTTCTGCTTATTATTTTTTGTAAATATACCTAATGGTAATGCCATTGAAGTGCGCGAGAAATACAAAGATGAAGAAAGAAACTTGATAATTAGTGAAACTATTGAAAATAACTCTGTCCAATCAAATGAAGTCCAATCAAATGAAGTCCAATCAGATGAATTAACTTATCAAAACCAGGAAGCCATTGAAGAATCCGCTAATAATGTAAATAAAGAAGAGGCTGGAGAGATAGATTCATTACCGATTGATGGTTTAATAGATAATGATGTTCAAGAACAAGATAACCATAATATAGAAAAGGAAAAAGAAGACCCTAAAGTATTGAGTTTACCTGATCCTAAAAAGGAATCAAACCAAATTGAAAGTGAAAGTAGTCCAATTTTGAATACTGAAAACCAAGAGGAGGAACCAGGTTCCGATATTATAAAAACGACTGAACAAGGCAATCTAACAATTAAAGAAACCTTAGTTCAGCCCAATACAATAAGTGTTCAGTCAACAACTACAGAAACTAAAATACAAGACTATTTCGTTGTTTCAAAGGAGATTAATGTCTATGGTACTAAAGGAGGTAGCCAGACGGTAGGAAAACTTTTTGAGGGAAAGTATAAAATACTAGATCATATAGATCAACATTGGATTAGCATCAGCTATGCTGGTTCAACTGGCTATATCCGTTCTGCAGATGTTCAATACAGCGACTCTTTAAATTTTCAGAAGCCGAACCCCGGACTTCCTGTACATAAAGATAGCCTAAGTAGTTCAAGTTCCGTAACGATCTATTCAGGAGCCAATGAAAAAGAATCAAAACTAGGGATACTTCATGCGGGACAAAAGTTTGCAACGTTTGGAACTTATGGTCCGGAATTTATTGTAATTGATATAGGCGGCCGTATGGCTTATGTAAAGAGAAAGTATTTTCAGTCCAATGACCAATACTTCAGTACAGAAAGATCGGAAACGCCAGTTTATGCGGATACGACCGGAAAAAGCAGCATCGGTCATTTAAGTGGTGCAAACGAAGTATACCGTCTGTTAAAGGTAGTCAATGACAAATGGGCGCAGCTCCATTTTGCGGGCGCATCTGGTTATATCCGTATTCAGGATGTAGCCCCAAAAAAAGAAGGTACGTTAAAGAATGCCGATCCAGGCCTAAAAGTTCATAAATCACAGCTAACTAGTACAAGCCCCTTAACCGTTTATGCACAAGCAAGTGAAAAGGGTTCAACCCTGGGTATGATCAGTGCAGGCGGTTCGATGTCAACCTTTGGGACTTATGGTCCAGAGTTTATGGTATTGGATATAGGCGGCCGTATGGTCTATGTAAAGAGAAAGTATTTTCAGTCCAATGACCAATACTTCAGTACAGAAAGATCGGAAACGCCAGTTTATGCGGATACGACCGGAAAAAGCAGCATCGGTCATTTAAGTGATGCAAACGAAGTATACCGTCTGTTAAAGGTAGTCAATGACAAGTGGGCGCAACTCCATTTTGCAGGTACAACTGGTTATATCCGTATTCAGGATGTAGCCCCCAAAAAAGAAGGTACGTTAAAGAATGCCGACCCAGGCCTAAAAGTTCATAAATCACAGCTAACTAGTACAAGCCCCTTAACCGTTTATGCACAAGCAAGTGAAAAGGGTTCAACCCTGGGTATGATCAGTGCAGGCGGCTCGATGTCAACCTTTGGGACATATGGTCCAGAGTTTATGGTATTGGATATAGGCGGTCGTATGGTCTATGTAAAGAGAAAGTATTTTCAGTCCAATGACCAATACTTCAGTACAGAAAGATCAGAAACGCCAATTTATGCGGATACCACCGGAAAAAGCAGCATCGGTCATTTAAGTGGTGCAAACGAAGTATACCGTCTGTTAAAGGTAGTCAATGACAAGTGGGCGCAACTCCATTTTGCAGGTACAACTGGTTATATACGTATTCAGGATGTAGCCCCCAAAAAAGAAGGTACGTTAAAGAATGCCGATCCAGGCCTAAAAGTTCATAAATCACAGCTAACTAGTACAAGCCCCTTAACCGTTTATGCACAAGCAAGTGAAAAGGGTTCAACCCTAGGTATGATCAGTGCAGGCGGCTCGATGTCAACCTTTGGGACTTATGGTCCAGAGTTTATGGTATTGGATATAGGCGGTCGTATGGTCTATGTAAAGAGAAAGTATTTTCAGTCCAATGACCAATACTTCAGTACAGAAAGATCAGAAACGCCAATTTATGCGGATACCACCGGAAAAAGCAGCATCGGTCATTTAAGTGGTGCAAACGAAGTATACCGTCTGTTAAAGGTAGTCAATGACAAGTGGGCGCAACTCCATTTTGCAGGTACAACTGGTTATATACGTATTCAGGATATAGTACCAAAGAAAGAAGGAGTGTTAGAAAATGGCAACCCCGGCCTAACTGTTCATCAGAAGGGATTAAAAGGGTATAAGAATCTACTTGTATATCATTCTGCTGATACTAGTAGTTCGATTATTGGCACCATTAATTATGATATTGCTTTTGAAACATTAGGGACATACAATTCAGACTTTATTGTAGTAGATTTAGGAGGCCGTTTAGCATATGTTGAGACTTCATCTCTAAATAGTAGTATTATAACTACAACCCAATACTCTTATAGGCTAACAGATCTTCTAAATAAACAAATGAATATTAGAGGAACCCCTCCACAGGATTGGTATACAAATTATAAAGCTTATATTTCATCCCAGGCTCTGCAGAAGGTAACAACAAACGGAAAAACGGAATGGCTTGTTGTAGGTGCAGATGTTTGGAACGTCAGAAGTGGTCCTGGGACTAGTTATCATATACTAGGTACTTTTAAGAAAAATGATAAAGTGCTAGAGATTTTTGAGATTAGATCCGATGGGTGGATACAAATTAATTATTATAAAACATTAGAGTTTACAAGGGATAAGAATAATAATGTTGTTTATAGAGAAAAATATCGTCCTTTTGTAAATGCTTCAGAAAAACAGACAGCTTATTATTTGAACCCCGAAAATTTTAAAGACGACCCTATTAAAAAATATCAATTTTTGGATTTATCCCAAACAGCAAATATAAATGAAGACGAGGTTAATCAAAAGTTTCTTTCTAACGCTGGTACATTAACAAATAAAGCTTCAATTTTCGTGGAAGCAGCAAAAAGATATAATATTAGTGAAATTTATTTAATTTCTCACGCACTATTAGAAACAGGAAATGGAAAATCTGTACTTGCTAGTGGAGTACCGATCAAAGTTACGAATAATGTTGTTAGAATAGTTGATCCAAATAAAGAAGCACCGGATCATATAGTTTACAATATGTACGGAATTGGGGCTTACGATAATTGTCCTAATTTATGCGGTGCTCAAAGAGCCTTTGAGCAAAAGTGGTTTTCACCAGATGTAGCTATTATCGAGGGTGCAAAGTTTGTAAGTGAGAATTATGTTCATGCTGGACAAAATACATTATATAAAATGCGTTGGAACCCTGATAATCCTGGGACACACCAATATGCTACAGATATCGCATGGGCAACGAAGCAAACTACTCGTATTTATGATATGTATAGTAAGCTCTCTTATAAAAGAGAGGTTTTTGATATAACTATCTTTCTATAATTACTGAGGTTGCCAAAACTGGCAGCCTTCCAAAGTCTTTATAAATATCTAAAATATGGGTGAAATATCTTATATTTATCCTCTTCAAGCTCTTTATATGTGGAGACAAGCAATTAACCAATGAAAACAGTGAAGCTCGTAAAAGGATAGATGAGTTGACCGAAAAATCATCTGATTATAAATCAAATTCAAAAAGTATAAGCACTGATAGAAGAGAATTTTAAAAGCAGAGAAATCTTTTAAGGAAAAGATCTCTGATCTAGAATCAGAAAATGAAACATTAAAGAGTGAAGTAGCTAGTTTAGAGGAGAAACTGGCCAGCAATACTTCAACTACTCATGCAAAAGCGGCAATTCAAATAGCCAAACGACTTCATCTGCTAATTCTTCCCAATCAGGCGGCAGTGTTTATTACAAGAACTGCACGCAAGCCAGAGCCTCCGTTATATCGTGGTGCTCCTGGGTATGCCGCCCACCTTGACCGGGATGGAGATGGGGTTGCCTGCGAGTAAATGAAATGTAATTGAATATGTAGGCTGGTGGGATAGAGATAGAGATAGAGCAATATTGCTCTATCCTACCAGTATTTAATTTTCCCTTGGCCTCACACACTGATCAAACAAATGGTGTACAGCCCTTTTGATGGCCAATCTGACTGTACGGGCTTTTCCGTAACCCGTAATACTGTCTTCCCCTGCATAGTAATAAGGCTCTTACGTAATGTTGGTGAAGCTTCACTTTTTCATTTTTGGGGTATAGTTGATTACGGCCATCAGATTTTACCACTAATGACATGTTTTTTACCACCAATTGCCAAGGGATTTACCACATAACGCCAGTAAGCTTACCAGGACCGATATCGCGGATATACTGAACCACTGTTTACGAATAATTAACCCAGTAAATGCAGGAAAGAGAACCACTGTAAGTAAAGCATAAAATAATTTAAAGCCATTAGAACAGGGTTCGTTCCAATGGCTATTTATCCTATCTTAATCTCTTATTCTCTAGTTGCCTATCCATAATCTCAATTGCCATACGAGCGAGTTCATCATAGTCTAAATCCTCTTCCTTGACCCATTTACAGGTGGATAATAGCTTGTCTTCAATTTTACTCATCACATCATCAGGCAAATACGTATGAAAAAAGTATTTGGCTATACGGTTTTCCACTTCTATTGGGATCATTTGGCTCCTCCCAATCCATGGCGCTCTCGCATAGAGACTTCCCCGTCTATCATGATTTGATAGGAGTCATGGATAATACGGTCTAAAATAGCCTCCGCTATCGTTTCATTCCCTAGTTTTAAATGCCATCCGCCAGGGTCGATTTGTGAACAAAAAATAGTCGAAGCCACCTTACGGCGTGCTTCGGCGATTTCTAGCAGTATTGCGGCTTCATCGGTTGGTAAATCTGTCAGTAGCCATTCATCAAGGATGAGTAAATCAACTTTCGTATATTTTTTGATGCATTTCCGATAGCTTGTAACTGCTAGACTAAATTGAACAGTATTTGCTCGATAGAAATGAACACTTTCCGTCTATATCCCCTCCCATCAGTTAAACTGGAGAAGTAGTGTAAACATTAAACTAGAATCAACAGTTTTCCACAAATAAGAGTAAACAGCTTCCAACAAATAAGACTCAACAGTTTACCTTAACGATTCCACTTTCAATATACTTGAATGAGTCTTGTGTAGTGCAAAATAAAAGTGCAGAGTTATGAAACATAAACGTACATAACTTTGCATTTTATTTAAAAGAAAAAAGACCTTGCCAGCCATTCAAATCTTCTCTACTGTAGTTGGTGTCGAATCA
>NZ_JBHUEO010000070.1:0-3918 GCF_042680885.1 Siminovitchia sediminis
GACAGGTCTAGGTGGATGGGAATCTTTTTCTTAAAAATAAAAACACAAAAATCTAGATACAAGTCGTCTAAATGTAAAATAAAAAAGCCTGTAGAGAAAAAAACATATACTTTCTCTACAAGCTGATATAGTTTCGTTTTTCCATTGAAGGTTTAACCCTCATCTCTCCAAAATCCACCTGTACATAACAAAGCAATTCATAAGGTAATACAAGACTAAAAGCGCTTCCCACAAGTTGGCTCAACTCATGAGAAGCCTTCGTTAAAAATTTTGTTATCAATTGTTTACCCTCCGCTCTCACCATACATAAAACCTTATAAATAGTAAAGCGGCTTAAAACAGGCCGGCGGTTTTATCCTTGTTTTTAATAGCCCCAAATGAAAACGCATCAAACAGTGAATAAAAAGCACTTTGTTTATCGGTAAGTTTTGTGTCCGATTTACGAAGGAGAGATCATTCATATGAAGAGGGGACAGATGAGGAATACAGTCAAAGGTCTTAATGCGGAAAAAGGGGGAATATCAGCTTCGCATCCTTGGATATAAAGAAGCCTTTAAAAAAACCTTTTATAATTGAAACAAACGTTAGTCTTAGGTGATTTGAATTCCATTCTATATACCCTACTAATTTGGAAATGGTTATTTCTTAGAAAGCTAAGGAAACCTCCATTGCCAAATAAAAAAAGGCCCGGCTATCAATGCAGAATCTTTGATCAAGTCAGTATCAATTGCCATACTTGGCTTATTCAACTGGTACTTCTTTTGTCTGCGCTGACATTTTCCTCTCTTTTTCTTTTTTTCGTTGTCCACCTATTTCCTTTACTTCTTTACTGTAGTATCTCCCCTTCGTATAGACAGCTACTGAAATGGTCAGGATCGAAGCTAATATAGCAGCAAAGAAAGTCGCAGTATTTTGCAGGAACACCCCCATGTATCCTAATGCGGCAATCGTTCCAAGAACACTTGAAATAATTAATGGCGCAACCCCGGCTGGATTCCATTTATATAAATTTCCCTGTCGCGCTTCATATTCCATCGGTACAATTTTCAACAACTTCTTCACGACTAAAGCATCTGTAACTAAAATTGCAGCCCATGCCATTAAAAGAACTCCTTGGAATGTCATCGCACTGCCTAAATAATCTAAAATGCCGCCAAGCATTAATACGATCGATATGACGCCTGAGACAACAACCCAGAAGCGGCGATCCGGTTTAAAACGAAATACATTCTCAAAAAAGTTGGACAAAGACAGGGAAGCACTATAAATATTTGTAACGTTAATACGTAATTGCGTTAACATCGTAAATAAAACTCCGCCCAGCCCAAGAATTGTCACAATATATACCCCCGGATTCGATTCAGCTAATCGGACACCAAACCATATTCCAAGTAGCCCCATGACGCCAAAACAGAAAATTTGTGGAATAAATCCGATCATAATAGATCCTAATTTAATATCTTTAGGTTTAAGGAAACGTGCATAATCAGAGGCAATTAAGGCGGTTAATCCCATAATTCCGTGCTGCATTCCTATGCATAGGAGTAAAGCTGTCCCGCCTATCTGTACACCTTCCGGCATATAGCTCCAAAAACGCCCATTAAATTGAGACGGCATATTGGCTGCAACGATTATAATAATAATTAAAAAGATAAAGAAGATCGGCAATGACCATTTTTGTAATTTATCTAACTGTTTAATCCCAAACCAATTTAGCGGGATGACAATAGATCCAAATACAATAATTAAAAGCCATAGTGGAATTGAGGGGAAAAATGCATGTACTGCGGAAACGAGAATCATGCCTTCAAAAGCACAATACATGATGAAATTCGATGCATATATTAAAGAAGTTAACGAAGCACCAATATACCCAAACCCCTGCCTGGACATGAGGTTTACGTTCATTCCTGACTTCGCGGATAAATAGGCAATCACTGTACCTAAGACTCCAGCAATTATGATGGCATAAACTGCTGAAATAATTGCGTTCATTGCTCCATACTGAAGGGCCATTACACTGCCTGTCTGAAAATAAAAAATCGCCGTGGCAATACCAAACGTGATGTTGGTAACACTGAACCATCCCATGTTTCGTTTTTCTACCGGAACCTTTTCAAATGAATAATCGTCTTTTTCTGCTTCTTGAATACTTTTTGTTTGATTTACACTCACTCAATCATCCTTCCGTGAAGCTCTTCACAATCTATCCCCTTCCTACGTCGTGTTATCACATTCAATTTATGCCCTTTCATAATTGAATGCTTGTTTAAGAGGGTAACAGTATGTGAATATTTGAGCATGTTGTATTTGTGAAAAAATAAAAGTATGCCTTCCCTAACAGACTGTATTGTCTGCAACAGTAACTATTATATACATAGTCAGTTCATATAATCAAGGAGATCGGGAAAATAGGTATTGATAAATCCTTTAAATATAAGGTTTTCTCTTAATTTAACGCAGTTATCCCATACATTCATATGAATAAAAATCCAAGCGGATCACTCTCCTGCCGGTCGAAAATTCATATATTAAAATAATAAATTTTTATGCATAAGATTTTTTATTAGAAGTTGCGTGAAATAATCAATCGTATGAAGACAAGATCTGTAAACATTGGCAACTAATCGGAAGAATCATGAGCTGGCCATACAAGGTATGACAACGGCTAAATCTCATGATATTAAGGCAGCCATTGATCACAAAACTCGAGGAAACAGTTAGTCGAACTGTTCGTGTGGCTTGTCCTGACGGAAGGGCACTAATGCGATTGCAAATTTTAAAAAAGAAGCAGTACCCCGCTTGTAGCTGATATCATTTTGATGATAAATTAGCCATTAAAGCGATTGTTGGTAGATAAAGCTGCCTATGCTTTTTTATAAACATCTTTATACGACTTTGCTAAATAAAAAAGAAGTCTAATGTTCTTTCATTGGGGTGAAAAAAAGCAGAGAAAAAATAAAGTTATTTAATTTCAATCTCTCCTGAAATTTCCCTAAATACAAACTAGTTTAAAATCCTATGCCACAATTGCCAGATAGTTTATCAATGCAAACGTTCATACAATATTTTACTTCGTCATTATATAAGCAACGGAATATAGATAAAACTTCCTAATATAACAATAGCAGTAAGCAACAGGATGCTTTTCCAGCGTTTTCGCTTCCAGAACAACAGGGAAACGATGATGCCTTGCAGAAAAATAAAAGATGCCCCAATAATGACCATCCAGAGAGATCCGAAAAAGCCCCCTAACCCATTGATAATGATACCAATGGGCATTAAAGCGATCAAAAGGATGCGGGCAGGGCTATCTTTTATTCTTTCTAAGATTTGCTTGCGTTTCGACTCGGGGAAACTATCGAATTCAACGAGGGCAAACCAAGCGGTTATGATTAATATGGCACCTGTAACTGTGAACTTTCCCATGAAAGACCTCCCTTTATTTATAACCTAACCAAGTTTCATTCAATTGAAACATCGTGGAATTGTCGCTACTCGTAAATGTACAGGGTTGGAATAAATTGTAAACATTAAACTAGAATCAACAGTTTTCCACAAATAAGAGTAAACAGATTCCAACAAATAAGACTCAACAGTTTACCTTAACGATTCCACTTTCAATATACTTGAATGAGTCTATTGAAAGTGAGGAACAGGGAGTGGAGAAACTGATGATCTACAACGAGATTCATAGGCTTCGCAACGAAGGATTCTCCAACAGCGCGATTGCCAGGAAGTTAAATATTTCAAGGAACAGGGTGATTGATTACGGAAGGATGACTCCTGAAGAGTTCCATTCGTTTGCCCTTTCGTTACAGAACAGACAAAAAAAGCTGGATCCTTACCACCTGGAGATTCTGAAGTGGCTTAAGGAACATCCGGACCTGACTGGGGCGCAGGTGTTTGACTGGCTTC
>NZ_JBHUEO010000071.1:0-9836 GCF_042680885.1 Siminovitchia sediminis
TCGTACAAACTCGATAAAGCCGACTGTCAGCCACTTAAGCGGCTTCAAGCGGGTCCGGCGAAGAAGCGTCAGCACCAGCCCAAAGATCAGAGCAATCACATAGGCTGCCACTGTGGCGCCCAGCGTAATCCACATCGCATCAAAAATTCGCGGGAAAATTTCAATGGCAAAATTCCAATCCCAGGTCATCTGGCCGCCACCCCCCTGGCCGCGCGTTTTTCCAGCCACCGCGCACCGAAGATGAGCGGAAGGGCCAGAACGAAATAGAGCAGCAGCAGAAGGGTGAAAATCTCCACCTGGTCTCCTGTATAGTTATCCTTTAAAATCCGCGCCTGGAACGTCATATCGGCGAGTGTCACCAGAGAGACAAGAGAAGTACCTTTCAGCAGCTCGATCGCGTTGTTTCCAAACCCGGGCAGCATCAGGCGGAACGCCTGCGGCAGAATAACAAGCCTCATCCGCTGCCAGCGGGTCATATTCAAGGCAATGCCTGCTTCCGTCTGGCCGGAAGGCACCGACAAAATCGCTCCCCGGACAACCTCGGAAGCATAAGCCCCGTAATTCAGGCTCAAAGCCAGGACCCCTGCGGCAAACGGCGACAGTTCCATCCCGAAAGCGGGCAGGGCAAAAAAGAAAAAGAACATTTGCACGAGCAGGGACGTTCCCCTGAACAGCTCTACGAGAGCTCCCATAAGAAAGCGGACGATCCAAAACCGGGACACGCGTCCCAAACCGGCAATAAAAGCAAATATAAAGGCAAAAACAGCGGACAGCAGGAGAACTTGAACCGTGATTCCCGCCCCACGCAATAATTCCGGCAAATACATCATGTAAGTATCAATGATTATCAAGCCCCTTCATATCTATGATGCAGAATCCCTCATGCATCAACACAAGGGATTCATATTCTGAGGTGCATATATCATGTCTATCCTTAATTATCCGGCACAACGATCTTCTGTTGTTACGTCGTCCGGAAGGTTATCTTCTCCAAATCCAAATTCTTCATAGATTTCAAGAATCTTTCCTGACTCTATCAATTTTTTCAATTCAGCGTTATAGGCTTCACGCAGGTCATTGTCTTCTTTTCTAAAGACGGCAGCCCCGTAGCTCATAACGCTCTCCCCATTAATTTCCGGCTGTGTAAACGGCTTGGCTTCCTCTACCTTATCCTGATCGGCAGACGCAACAGCTTCACGCAGTGTCGCTTCGGTCATTACCGTTGCATCCACGCGTCCCGAGCTGACAGCTGCAATGTTGGAAGAAATACTGTCGGCTGTTTCAATCTGATTGTCTTTAACGCCCAGCTCCTTCAGAAACTCATGCTGGTTCGCACCTGCCATAATGGAAACTTTCACATCAGGGTTTGCGGCGATGTCTTCATAACTGTGCAGATTTTTTGGGTTTCCCTTTTGAACAGCCATACCTTCCCCATAGCGAATTTCCACATCTCCAAACGCCGCTTCTGCACACCGCTCAGGGCGAATATCCATACCGGCGGTAATCACGTCAAAACGCTCCGCCTGCAAAGCCGGGATCAAGGAACCGAACTCCGTTACTTCCCCTTCTACTGTTTCAATGCCCAGCTCTTTAAAAACAGCTTTTGTAATTTCCGGAGCCACTCCTGTCACTTCCCCGTCAGAGGTTTTGTAACCATAAGGCTTTTCATTGGCCACCCCAAGCTTGACGACCCCTTCTTCCTTCAGGCGATCCAGCGTGGACATTTCTTCACTGGAATCTCCGCCGCCTTCTTCGTTATTTGCACTTTCATTACCACTGCCGCAGGCACTTAGAATCATTAAGAGACCAGCAACAGCTATAGCTAACCACTTTTTCAAAATTAAAACCCCCTTGATAATTCTCTTACTTCTAAATATTCCAATAAGTGAAAGCGTAAAAACCCCACATGTTCTCCGGGCATAAAGGAGTATGCAAAAAGTTCTTTGCCTGGGAAGCGCTTTGTTTAAGTTTACGCGAACAGGCTTTCACGTTCAAACAGCATATTTTTGGTTTAAGCATGGTTATCTGCGTTCTCGCGGAATATGTGGGAACTCATACGGGGGATGCTCATCATTCATGGAATATACTCCTTTTTCCTGCAATAGTTGTCTGAAAATAAATAATGGCAAAGGCATATAAGGTTGAACAAGCATCTTTTATGCTGCTAAAACACATGTTGAAAAACTTATTGAATCGAGGATCTTTCAACTTTGCCCTAATCTAAAACCTCTGTGCCAGAAAGGTTTTCTCCTGAAAACCTTCTTGAGAGTTTAGTCCTTACAGCATAGCTCCTATACGCCTGTGTAAGTCCTGTCTTATGATTCGGAAGGCTTAGTGTCCGGAATCGTTATCTTTTTTATGTCGCCCAGCTTCGCACGGATACTTCCTTTATGCGGGAAAGATCATCAAATAAAAACTTTGCAAGAAGACATACTAGTACAAGTGGAGGTGATGATATGGGAAAAGATAGGAAACGAAAGCAGCAGGAAACAACTCAACCACAGCCCTTGTCAGGATCACATAAAGTAAAAAACAAAAACCACTCAAGGCAAAATAAAAACCCGGGACACGGAATGTAATCTCCTTTTGGCCAAATGAAGTTAGCCACGTTCGGATCAAGACGTGGCTGCTACATATTGACATTTTGGCGGCAGAGCATCGAAAATTTCAAAGGGCCCATCTTGCAAAAGCCGTATGCTGCCCTTCACTGGGAAACATTCCTTTTCCTATGTACATATTGTAACGCCTGATCATAGATCGAACGGGAAAAATAGTCTTTAATTTTTTCGAGCATGTTTTCATATGAAGAAAAGTGAATCCTTTGTTCTTCCCCTTGATTGGTCTTTACCAAGAGGCGTTGTTCATTGAGGGAAACAGTTCCATTCTTCAATGCTTGGGCAATAAGCAATTGCTTATTAAAAGCAGACTGCGGATGCTCATGAATGACCTTCTTTATACGATTCAATTCGTCCCACTCTACTTCTTCAGGAAAAAAGGCATATCTTGTGATCCATTGACCCTGTCTCTTTAATTGAAATGCAACCGTTCCTTTTTCAGTTTTCAGTGTACGAAGACGAAAAGTTCCACCCGGTGATTGAACAGGCGGTCCGTCAAGTTGAACAGGCTTCATAGGCAACTGCGTACCAAATCCGCTGTCAGCGACAAATAAATCGTCTTTCTTCCAAAAGAGGTTCATGACATGAGTGCGGTCCGTGACCCAGCCGGATTCATCGTGAACTGTTGCGGAAGCTAAATGTACATCCAGGCCAAGCTTTCTTAAAATCAGGTGCTGCAGTGCGTTTAATTCGTAACAAAGTCCGCCGCGATTTTGTTCAATCATTTTTCCCTCAATATATTCAGGTGTAATGTTTTCTTCCACTTTTGTCATAACATCCAAATTTTCAAAAGGGAAGCGCTCGGCGAGCATCCTTTGAACCTTTTCGATTAGTAACAGATCATCCTCTGCTGAAAAATAACCCTTGTCTTTTAAAAAGTTGTCCAAGATTCCGTTCATGCTTTCCTCCCCTTTCCTTATAGTTATCATACTACTCTTCGCATTCAAAAGGGAGCGAATCATTTCTCGCAACCGATCCAGGGTTCATAAGAAAGCTCAGCAGATCCAGCTGCTAAGGTTGCTGACAGCCAGTACTAATGAAAGAAGGAATGATGATACCATAAAAAGATACTAAGCAGTGTGTATAGATTTCCGGAGGTTTTCTGAGTGGACATTCACTTTGATAACCATTTTTTTACAATACCTTCAAAGATATGCCCAAGAATACGTAAAATTTAGTTTTCCCGGCAAAAAACCATTCAAGGGGTTGTCCATTCAGCCCGCTTTTTTCAATTTGGGACCATCTGGGACGATTTGGAAGGAATTTAAAGGAAATGAGGGGTTATCTTCATCTGTCCGTAACTCATCACAATTAAACCCGTGAAAGCCAGACTCAGTCGTTTTGCTTTTAAAAAAAGCTACCGATATGATTATATACATCTTGCAATTACACAGGAGGTGAACAAACAATCAGTAAAGTAAAGGAAAAACCTTCAGCGAAGGGTACGAAATTAAAAACGATTTACTTTCGGGAGCCAACTGCGGACGACGGCAGTGAAATATTTGAATTGGTGAAAAAGTCCAAAGTTCTCGATGTCAATTCGTCATACAGCTATTTAATGTGGGGTAAGTATTTTAATCAAACATCTATTGTAGCAATAGTCGATCGCAAAGTTGTCGGCTTTGTCTCCGGGTTTCTCCAGCCAACCGCACCTGATACGCTGTTTATTTGGCAGGTGGTTGTTGATCAGTCCCAAAGAGGAAGAGGATTGGCCACCACACTTTTGCTCAAGCTGATCAAAAGGCTTGAAAGCATGAATATCCGCTTTGTAGAGGCTACTGTAACACCTACCAATACTCCTTCCAACAACCTGTTTAAAGGATTGGCAAAAAAACTGGGAACTGAGTATACACAATACGAGTGTTTCAGCGAAAAGCAATTTCCTGACCCTTCTCATGAAGCTGAGATTGCGTATCGAATTGGGCCATTGGAATAAACTTTCTTGGAGGTATATATACGTTTATGTCGACTATTATGGACAAACCGGAAATTACTATGGATGTCTTTGAAAAGCATGAGTCAAAAGTCAGAAGCTACAGCAGAAGTTTTCCAACCGTATTTAAAAAAGCAAAGGGATACAAGCTTTGGGACGTGAATAATCGGGAATATATCGACTTTTTTGCCGGTGCAGGCGCCCTAAACTATGGGCATAATCATGATAAAATGAAAGAGCTTCTCATCAAATATATTGAAGAAGACGCCATCACTCATAGTCTGGATATGGCCACAATGGCGCGTGGAGAATTTCTTAAAAAGTTTAATCAAGTTATTTTAAAACCAAGAAATCTGGATTACAAAGTGATGTTCCCTGGACCAACCGGTACAAACACCGTGGAAAGCGCTCTAAAAATTGCCAGGAAAGTAACCGGGCGAAATACAGTCATTAGTTTCACGAACGGATTCCACGGAATGACGATCGGTTCGTTGTCCGTTACGGGAAATGCGTCTAAAAGAGGCGGTGCCGGCATTCCATTAAATAACAGTGTGTTCATGCCTTTTGATGATTACGTAGACAGCGGCAGCTCCCTTGACTATATAGAAGCGTTTTTGGTGAACAGCAGCAGCGGTGTTGATCTTCCTGCCGCCATGATTTTGGAGACTGTTCAAGGAGAAGGCGGAATTAATGCGGCAAGCTATGAATGGCTGCAAGGTATCGAAAAATTATGCAAAAGATTCGGCATTTTGCTAATTATTGATGATGTTCAGGCCGGATGCGGGAGAACCGGAACGTTTTTTAGCTTTGAACCGGCAGGTATTACACCGGATATCGTTTGCTTGTCAAAGTCTATCGGAGGATACGGATTGCCAATGGCACTGACCCTCATTAAAAGCAAATATGATATTTGGGAGCCCGGGGAACATAATGGAACATTCCGCGGAAATAACATGGCGTTTGTTACAGCAACTGAAGCGTTGAAATACTGGGAAACGAACAATTTTTCGCAGGAAATCGCCAAAAAGTCTGAAATGATGAGTGCATTTGTTGACTTTCTCGTACATGAATATCCTCAGCTACACGGGGAAAAAAGAGGCCGCGGCCTTATGCAGGGTGTAGCGTGTAAAAACGGCGAAATGTCAGAGCAAATATGCGAGAATGCCTTTAAACGCGGCCTGCTGATGGAAACTTCAGGACCTGAAGGGGAAGTATTTAAGTTCCTGCCGCCCCTCATTATTGATGAAGAAGGACTTGAAAAAGGCTTCCAGATTGTAGAAGATAGCATTAAAGCAGTACTGGATAAATAACCTTCACTGGTAAAGGAGACGGGGAAAAATGATTGTTAGAACATTAGATGAAATTATCGGAACAGACAATGATGTAAGAGCCGAAACTTGGGCAAGCCGCAGACTGCTGTTAAAAAAAGACGGCATGGGCTTCTCTTATCATGACACAACGATCTATGCAGGCACTGAGACACATATATGGTATAAGAACCACCTTGAGGCTGTCTATTGCGTCGGCGGTGAAGGGGAAATAGAGACTGTAGCTGATGGAAAAGTCTATCCGATCAAAGACGGTACCATGTACGCTTTAAATGAACATGATGAACACTATTTACGTGCAAAGACAGACATGAGGTTGATCTGTGTCTTCAATCCTCCTCTTACAGGACAGGAAACGCATGATGAGGAAGGCGCTTATCCTCTTGTAGAAGCGGAGTAAACCTAAAAAAAATGAAGCAGTTAAGCCCAAGCCAGTACGGCTTGGGCTTTATGTTGCTTCCACTGACAGTCCTGAAACTGGTATAATTCGTATAAATCATGATGGCAGAAAGAGGAGCAGCAATGCAATTAACATTTAAAAGTGCAGAAAAGAGAATAAACGATACCCTGGTTTTCCCTTCGTTTGACCTCACCATTCACCCCGGGCAGGTAACGGCAATGTATTCGAATGTGAATATCCGTGAACAACTTATTCAACTATTCCTTGGAAAAACTGCGTTGTCCCAGGGACATATTTTAATAGAAGAGCAAAACATGAAGTTTCCTTCTCCTCAAATAGGGTTTCTATTTTTAAATCCGGGACTATATGAGCGGCTGACGGTACAAGAAATGCTTTTGTTTGTAAAAAAGCTTTATCATTCGCCGCACACAATCCATACTGTTATTCAGGCACTTGGCCTGGAGCAGATAAAAAGTACTAAAATAAATAAACTTTCTTATTCTGAAAAGAAAAGAACTCAATTTTCCTGCCTATTTCTGCAAGACCCCTCTATATTTGTTTTAGAAGAACCCGATCAAAACCTAGATATAGAGTCACGGCAAATATTCTTGTCCATATATACAAAACTTCGCCATGCTGGAAAAAGTACCCTTATTTTAACCGGCAATCTGGAAAGTGCTATTACTGCTGCGGATAGAGTCTTTGCATTAGACAGCAACGGCCTATCTCCGATACCAGTGGAGGAAAATCATTTGGTAAAAGCAGGAAGGACAGAGGAGAAAAAGCATCAGCTTGACATAGAACAGATAGAATTGAAGAAAATTCCGACAAAGGTGAATGACAAAATTGTTTTATTTAATCCTACTGAAATTGATTATATTGAAAGCAGCAACGGTCGTTCCTATTTACATATTAAAGGTGAATCCTTCCCCAGTGATTTTACCCTGCAGGAATTAGAAACCCGGTTATTGCCTTTTGGATTTTTCCGCTGCCATCGCTCATATATTGTCAACTTGCAGAAAGTACGCGAAGTGATTACTTGGACAAGAAACAGTTACAGCCTTGTCCTGGAAGATGCAACAAAATCAACCATTCCCCTATCTAAATCGAAAATGACTCAACTGAGGGAAATGATGGGGCTCAAATAAAAAATGATTATTTCTCGGGAAATATGTCGTATTTCCATATATCTTGAATGATTTTGATTGTCATGCCATTCATTTACAATCAATAAAATCTCATAAGAATTCTACCCTCCTGCATTTGGACCCCCTTTTTGCTCCTTTCACCTCCTTACCGGCTCTATTCGACATGATTTTAATGCATCGGCTGATCTGATATCATATTCTGATCTTACAAAGACGGACTATGAATCAGCGAGGGGAATCGCAATGGAAAATATTATCGATGTACAGGGGTTGGCAAAAACCTTTTCAGATCAGCCAGCGCTAAATAATGTCAGCTTTCAGGTAAAGAAAGGAGAAATTTTTGGATTTTTGGGGCCAAGCGGTTCAGGAAAAACAACAACCATTAAAATTTTAACCGGGCAAATGAATATAACCTCAGGTCAGGCTTTGGTCTTTGGTAAACCAGTATCTCACTTAAAAGACCCAAGAACCAGGGGCCGATTTGGTGTGTTGACAGATAACAGCGGCTTATACGAAAGATTATCTATTGTGGATAATTTAAAGCTGTTTTCCCGCTTATATGGACTGCCTGATTCAAGAATGGAAGAAGTTCTGGATATTGTCCATATGACGAAGGATAAAAACAAAAAAGTGTCTTCAATATCAAAAGGAATGAAGCAGCGGGTCATATTGGCAAGAGCGCTGCTGCATGAACCTGAACTTCTTTTCTTGGACGAGCCCACATCTGCTTTGGATCCGGTAAACACTCAGCATATTTATGAGGGTTTAAGAGCTTTGAATGACAAGGGAACAACCATCTTTTTAACGACGCATGATATGTATGAAGCAGATACCCTGTGCGACCGTATTGCATTTTTGAATAAGGGAACAATTCAATCATCAGGCTCTCCAGACCAACTGAAAAAGCAGTATTCCGATGAAACCATTACAGTCGAACTGACCAATGGACAACAGGTCATTTTATCAAAAGGTGCTGCAGGTGCTGAGCAGCTTTATACATACATGAAATCCAATCAAGTATCTCGTATATTCTCCAATGAACCAACCTTGGGGGATATATTTATAGAAATAACGGGGAGGAAATTAGCATGACTTTTTCATGGAAACGAGTAAATGCCATATTTGTTAAAGATTATAAGGACTTTTCCAGAAACTATGCTGTTTCGACAATTATCTTTCTTCCTCCGATTATGGCTGCTTTTTATGGGCGTATGGGGAACATTTCCATTGAAGCTCACTACTTAGTGTTTAACATGGCCTTTACCATGGTGGCAGCATTTGTCCAGTGCTGCCTAATTGCTGAAGAGAAAGAAAAGAATACACTCCGGGGTCTGATGCTGTCACCTGCAAGTACTCTGGAAATATTAGGCGGAAAGAGTTTGTTGTCCATCCTATTGACCATCTTTGTTATTTTATTAAGTGCTTTTTTCTCGGATTACCGACCGGAGCCTGTTGGGATTATCAGCATCGCCATGATGCTTTCCATCCTGTTTTATATTGCACTGGGAACGTTACTGGGCTTATATGCCAGGTCTGTTATGGAGGCATCTCTCATCATCATGCCTGTTATGATTGTATTTAGCTTTGGGACGTTTCTTACATCACTTACAGAAAGATACCCAGTATTGAAAATCATCGATTACTTGCCAAACGTCCAGCTTCTTGAACTTGCGAAACAAATGGAATCCGGGGGAGGTATGGCTGATATTTTCTCCAACCTTGCCATCATTGCCGCCTGGTTGATCGTAACTTCTATATGTACAGTTATTGTTTTCCGGAAAAGAATGGTCGATTAAGAATTTATCATTTAGGGAGGTATGGTGGAAATGAAAATAGCAATGAAGTTTTTATTGAGTTTCGCGCTGGGAATCCTCGTAGTTTCTTTGTTGAAAAATGTTCTTTAACTGTGGGATCAATGGGCTCATAAGCTCCAATCATCCACTGAGCACGATGGTCACATCATATTAGGATTTTGAGTGAAGGTTGCCGGATGACCCAATCGCAAGTTCTCTAATCATGGGGGCTGCCTAAACCATTCATGGCAACCAAACATTCAGGACCCCCCAGTGATTTTGGCCCTTAACTCTTTCATAGAAACCTAAAATGAGGGATCCCGTTGGTTCGGGCGGGTGGGCCCTTTCATGACGACCAACTTAGATGGCCTCCCTCTTGTTCGGGGGCCCTTCAGTCTTTTTTGGTGACTTGCAGGAGTTCGAGTAATTCACCTGCACTTTTAATCCTTACAAACCTACATACGATAACTTTCGAATATTACTTTCTAATGGCAAAGGGGCTGTCCAGAAAGTCAGTAAAAACTGATTTTCTGTGACAGCCCTATTTTGTTTAGTTCTAAAAAAGGCATACAAAAAAATCGCCCTTTCTAGTAAAATGTAAGTTACCACACCAACATTT
>NZ_JBHUEO010000072.1:0-3514 GCF_042680885.1 Siminovitchia sediminis
CCTCAACACGGACAAAAACAAAGTCAATGGTGGCGCACATACTGAAACCAATTAAACAATGTGTATTCTTGTCGTATTTTGATTATGTCCATTTTTAGGGGGCTTGACCACTGTCACTTGTCGAAAATCCTTGACACCCCATTTTCAGAATATTATTGACTGGAAATTTAAGTTTTAATAATATAAATAACATATATTAACATATATTAATATATGTTAATACTACCCAATCATTTGATTGGCGCTATCCATTTTTACAGGAGGGATAAGTATGAAATTTGGGTTGATTCCAAAGCTGCTGATTGGCCTGGCCGCAGGGATTGCCATTGGTCTTTTGGATGTGGATTGGATGATTCGTATCACAGAAACCGCAAGGATTTTGCTGGGAGGCATTATTAAATTCTTTATACCGCTGATCCTGATTGCTTTTATTGCGGCTGGGATCGCTGACTTGCGGGGAAAAACCGGGAAGCTGTTAAGCTTTACAGTAGGGCTCTCCTACGTAGATACCATTATTGCATCCGCACTGGCAGCGCTGGCTGCCTATCTCATGATTCCAAGTTTTGGTATTGTGACGACTACTGGCGAAGAGGCTGCCGCGATCGCTGAGCCTTTTATTGAAATTAACATACCTCCTATCATGGATGTCATGAGTGCACTGATGCTCGCCTTTGTATTGGGGATTGGCGCCACATGGGGAAAATCACCTACCATCACTTACGCTGTAACAGAATTTAGAGAAATCATCATTCGCTGTATTAACAAACTCGTCATTCCGATTTTGCCTTTCTTCATTGCCACCATCTTTGCCGGTGTTGCAGCGAAAGGGGATTTGTTTTCCAACATCGCTATTTTCGGGAAAATGTTTGGACTTATCATAGGTATGCAATTGCTATGGCTTATTATTGAATATGTCCTGGCAGGAATCGTTTTTAAACAAAATCCATGGACCATGTTTAAAGCTTTAATTCCCGCTTATTTTACCGCCATTGGAACGATGTCCAGTGCAGTGACGATGCCCGTAGCCTTAAAGCAGGCACAAAAAGTAAAGTATATGGACAGGGATATTGTCGACTTTGTCATACCATTATGCAACACCGTCCATTTATCCGGAGCAGCCATAGGGATCACCGTGGGAGCAGCGACCGTTTCCATGTTCACAACTGGGGAGTTGCCCTCCATCACAACAATGATCGCATTTGTCATTCTATTGGGAATTATTGAAGTAGGAGCTGTCGGTGTTCCAGGCGGATCGGTTATGGCTTCCTTGGGAATTCTCCAATCAGTGCTTGGGTTTGATGAAGCAGCTCTTGGGTTAATGATTACCTTATTTGCCATTCAGGATGGATTTGCTACTGCCACCAATGTAACTGGAGACGGTGCGCTGGCCATGATCATTAACCGCTTTTTTGGAAAAAAACAAGGGCCGGACGTTCCTGCAAGTTCAGACGTTACAGTAGATGCATAGATGACTTCATAGAATACTAGAAAAAGGAGCAGACAGATGGTTAAAAAGTTAGACCTGCGCAGTGATACAGCCTCATTGCCAACCGAAAAAATGAAAAAAGCGATGTTCAATGCTACACTTGGAGACGATATTCTCAAAGAGGATCCAAGCGTAAATGAACTCGAAGAACTGGCCGCTTCCATGCTTGGCATGGAGGCCGCCTTATTTGTCATATCAGGAACAATGGCAAACCAAATCGCTGTTATGACCCTAACGGAACGTGGCCAAGAGGTTATTTTAGGACCGGAATCCCATTTGTATAATTTAGAAGTTGCGGGACTGGCTGCTCTTTCACAGGTTCAAGTTCGCCCCGTTAAAGTAGAAAATGGGTGCTATGATATTGATCATGTAAAAGAAGCGATACAGGAAAAAGGCATTCAATCAGCCACCACTGGATTAATCTGCTTGGAAAACACGTACAATCTGAATGAAGGCAGCGTCGTACCGCTTAAGAACATGGCGGAAATTAAGGAAATTGCCGACAAGCACAACATCCCGGTTTATTTGGATGGCGCCCGACTTTTTAACGCTGCGGCATACCTGGGCGTGAAGCCTTCTGAGGTTTGCCAGCATGTCGATGCCGTACAATTTTGCTTGACAAAAGGGCTGGGCTGCCCGCTTGGTTCCATTTTGGCAGGTCCCAAAACGTTTATTGAGGAGGCCAAGCGCATCCGCCAGCGTCTTGGAGGAGGAATGAGACAAGCCGGAGTCATTGCCGCACCAGGTATCGTAGGGCTCACGGAAATGGTTGATCGGATTGGCGAAGACCATGTAACGGCGGCAAAACTTTTTAACGGATTAAGGACGATTCCCGGCATAAAGCCAACAGCAAATCATTTCCACACCAACATTGTGTCAGTTGAAATTGACAAGGATAGCTGGAACGCAGACCGATTCATTGAAGCATTAAAAAAATACAACATCCTTGTGAAAAAAGTTGGTTCGCACCGGGTGAGAATGGTGACCCATTACCATATTAGAGACGAAGATATTAATCATGTTGTACAATGTATACAAACCGTGATGGAGTGATGAACCTTGTCCGTCAGCAAAGAAAGCGCCAGACCAATGTACAGACAATTGGCCGATACCCTGAAAGATGAAATATACAGCGGCCAGATCCAACCGGGCGAAACGATCGGCTCTCAGAGGCAGCTGGAAGAAAGATTTAATGTCAGTACAGTCACCGTCCGCCGGGCCATCCAGCTGTTAAAGGATGAAGGCCTGGTGATTACAAACCATGGAAAAGGGACCTATGTCAAACCAACCAATAAATTAGAACAACACCTTGTCCATCTTCAAAGCTTTTCTGAAGTACTGGAGGAGCAAGGGGTCCACTCGCAAACACATATTATAAAAGCTGAAATGCTGCCCATGGAAGATTTAGAAGAACACGATTTACCGCCGGATTTTGGCAGCGTATCTTTTTATATCGAGCGTTTACACCTTGTAGATGATCAGCCTGTTGCACTTGCTCTCATTTATCTACCCGCTTTTATCGGTGAACAATTGACGATTGAAGAATTGAAGGCACACTCGGTCTACGAGCTGATTGAGAAAAAACTTGGAATGACCTTGGGAAAAGCAGAACAAACCATTGAAGCCTGTCCCGCTATGGATGAGGTTGCAGCCCTTCTTCAAGTGAAGGAAAACACACCTTTGCTGAGGGCAGAACGACTCTCCTTTTCAGAAGACAACATTCCAGTAGAGAAAATTGAATTCTATTATCACCATTCGGTCTATTCCTTTCGTATCAAATTGACGAGGGCAGATCAAATGACGATGTGGCCGGATTGAAAGAAACTTATGATTCAAGACAAATACCAGTGGATGCCGCGAGAGGCTCAGCCAAAAGCTGAGCCTCTTTTTTTCGACAAATTCCGGGGCGTGACAGTGGTTGACCCCCTTATAATGGACACATGGTTTATACTGAAATACGACATAACGCAATTTTCCCGGAGGTAAGTGAATGATGTCAAAACAAAGAAACAGCCACCATAGTGTCGA
>NZ_JBHUEO010000073.1:0-29311 GCF_042680885.1 Siminovitchia sediminis
TGATCAGTTGAGGCGTGAAAAAATGGAACTTGAATATGAGTTAGGGATAATTCCATTTTAGTGATTAAAGACATTCCCCCGGCAGGGGGAATGTCTTTAATCACTAAGTGGCTCACCCATGTCATAGGTGGCTCTATTTTATGTCACAAGTGGCTCAAAAAGATGGCAAAGCTGGCTCTATCCCATGGCAATATTCACATTCCTTCATTTGGTTTTTTTCATCATCACTTCCGTTTTAACACCGATGAAAAACACATGCGATGACACTTTTACAAAATCATATAGTTCGTAAAATATCTTGTGGTTTTGCACATAAAAAAGACCCTTCCCACAAAAGTGAAAAGAGCCTTTGACATGTTGATATATATTAACGTTTTGAGAAATATACTTTCTATTTATAAGGATACCCAGTCCTTATAAATCCTTTTATATCAATAACTTACCAACATATAAATGGATACAAAAGTATAAATCTGTATAAAAATTGATGTGATTTGAACCAACTTGAACCAAAGTTTTTTAGATGCTAGTTGAATACAATGATTATATTAAGGTTTTTATACTATATAATATTGTCCAACACGTTCCATATGTGAACAATAAGGACAAGTAAATAAATAATCATAAATAAATTCCATTAACACACCATTTTTTAATTCATATTCTTTCAAACATTCATCACAAGTAAATGATAAAACCTCGAATAAATCCGTATACGTTTTAGCATTAAATTCCTTTGAAAAAGTCAAATCATACTTCATATTTCTTACAAGACTATTGATTGTTTTGGTATCCTCATCTGCATTAAATATTTCTTCAAATAAAGCGATTGATACTTCTATCATAAAAGTCATTATATAGGTGATTTTATCATAATACGTTTTCCAATGTTCCTGCCATACTTTTTCATCAGCAAAAATAAAATTTAAATTCCCCACACTTGTTGGGTATCTTTTGTTAGCTGTAATTATATGTAAGGATTGATCCCATATACTGGATAATCCTTTTGAGGATGCTTTATTATATATCACATCAACTAAAAGATCTGTATCCATTGGAAATTCAATTTTTTGACCTGCTTTTCTAAAAATATCTTCCTTCATTTCAATGCCCATTCTTGATACATCGAAGTCTTGAGGTTTCTTATAAAGAATATTTGTAATTAATTCCTCAGAATCAACTAATAACCAACATAAATAAAACAAGTTGTCTTTTATTGGCTTTCTACTTATAGAATAAGCAACCGTTATTTTCCCTCTTTCCGAACAACTAAAAGATTCATGCATGTAATATATGAAGTCAGTTAAAATACTAAAGAATACATGTGCTTTTGTAGAGTCGTAAGCAACATTTTTATATCCATTCTCTATAAGCCAATCTAATGGACTCTCGATATCATCTGGTATAATTTTATTATTTTCTATCTCTATTTTTTTGGAAGACAAATCATATTCATCTGCTTTTATTAATATATCAGCAATTATATCATTAAAAAATAATAACAATTTATGTTTAGAAATAAAATCCTCAGGTAAATATGGAGAAATAAATGACTCTGCCAATCGTATTTTAACCTCCTATTTTCCACATAGCTATATTCTATATTTCCTCAACACTCAATCCTTTAAATTCTTTGCCAAGTGCTATTTCACCAATTTGTTTTATTGTGCTTCGTTCATCATTCATTGTATAGAATTTAACACCTTTTATTTTTACATCCTCTGTTTCGTCCTCAAAAATAATTTCAGCTTCATGTTCATTAATATAGGTAAGTAAATCTTCTTTCCATTGTTCTTCTTCGATATTTCTTCCTTTTGGTTCAATGAAAATTTGTACGAAGTAGTCTGCATTTTTTAGGTATAAGATAAAATCTGGTTGGAATCCTTCTAAATGTATCTCATCATGCCCATGACCAAATTGGTGGAGCTTTAACTTATGATTTTTTGCAGATTCTCTATGCATATTTTCATCCATTCGAATTAAATATACATCTTCATACTTTTCCTTTAATTCCGGGATACGCTCAGCTATCTTATCAATTAACTGTCTTTCAGTTAAGTTTATAATTGCCGAATCATATACAAAGTAATCTTCTTTAATTTCGTAACGTTGTACGTTCTGTGGATTCCCGTCAAGTACCATTTTAGAAGTATCATAATTTGGGACACGTTTACGATAATTTGAGATATATTCTTTAATAGGATAACCGATAAATTCACCCGTACCGCGTTTCTTGCTATAACCCGATTTAATTTGTTTTGCAATTTTCAGAAAGTACCTTTCCAATATATGCAGCTTTTCGTTCGGAGTTAAAGCATCACTTCCCATTGTACGAGGCACTGTTACATAAACCGTTCGATTGTAAATATTAAGCCAATTTTCCCCTAAGAATTCTTCTCTCGTTCTCAATAAGGGGATATATTTTTTCAAATTATTAAAGTGATAAAATGAGATACGGTTCATTACTTTAAATAAATATCGCTGGTCAAATACAACAGTGAGATTATACGCATTTGAATAATCTTCTCTAATTTCTCCATCTCTATATCCTAATTCTTGCATAGAGGAGATATATGGGATGACAATATCGCTTTTATTATCGACTCCATATTTGTCCAACGAACTGTAATAGTCATCACTAACTTCAATGGTTTTATTATAATAAACTTTCCCGTACTTCCAAACATTTGTCTTTTTGAATCCACTTTTAACTTTAACATCAAGTAAAGGATTCTTAGTATCTTTACCCGTTGGTAAATTCATTTCATTCAAGGAGTCTACAAGATTCTTAAGGTATTGTGGTTCATTGATCGTATGATAGTGTATTGTTTCTAGGATTAAACTTTCTACACTATCATCTTCGAACCTTCTCTGATACGACCGCTCTCCATTTAATAAAAACGGATTATACCTTGCACCTCGCCCAATTAATTGTGCTTCTGACATCGTTGTTGCTTTTGTACCTGAAACCTTTGGATCATCACTTAAACGAACGATGTCGTATAAATTAAGAACATCCCAACCCTCAGTTAGTTTAGCAACCGCGAAAACCACGCGATATAAATTTGTAGGGCTTTCTAAACTATTTAACGCTTCATAATGTCCTTTTTCTAAAATACCTGATTGACTGGTATCATTTGCATTAATAATTCGGCTAGGAGCAAACTCTCGTTTTATATCACGTACAATTTCAGATAGGTTTTCATGGTTTTCTCTATAGTACTGATTAGCTAAAGCTAAAGTTTCACTATCCTCATCTGTAACAATCTGTGCTTGTCTATTAAGAAATTCTTTCAACGAAGCCACGGTTAAAGTATCTATTAAATCATTAAATTTCTCGTTTGCTTCATTAGATGCATCTATTCGCTGTGATTTGAACATGACCACGGGCTTTATGTATGTTTTATGCTTTTCCAAAGCATATCTTCTTCGATATTCACTTAATAAAACAACATTAAGCATATTATCTATATCGGTATTACTTGATTGTATTCTTTTTACATTCTTTGAATATTTATCCTGAATAAACCGGTCTAATGTATAACGGTATAACACTTTATCCTTATATTTTTCATAAATATTTTTATTTTCAAGATCAATCGTTGCTGTAAATTCTAACAATCGATTATCCTCTCTAGCATTTAAAATTGTAGAAATTGCTTTTTCCCATGATTGTTCTGTTTCTTTTTCTGTTTTTGTTGATGCGGAAAAATGATGAGCTTCATCACCTAATATCACAACTTTATTTTTAGCATAATCTTCTTCGCCCATTGAATTCTCTTTTTGCGTGTAAATATCAGAAGCAACACTCTGAACAGTTGCTAGTTTTAAATAAATCGTGTTTTTACTTTGATTTTTTGGAAAGGAATTTATTTTTTGTATTTCAATTCTATTTCCTTCGATTTCTATTTTTTCTGTATATAAATATTTATCAGAAGATCTGTTAGTTAAGTTATCGATAGTCTTATTTAAAACACCATTGGTATTTACTAAAAATAAAAAGTTTTGATATCCATACTCGTGAAATAAATACAATATTAATCCTGCCATTAAATCAGTTTTCCCACTACCTGTTGCCATATTAAATAAGACATGGTTTATATTTCTATAACGAAATTCTTTACCGACTTGAGAGTAATGAAAAAATCTAAGTGCTGTACTTTGGTAATACCTAAATGTATGAATCAAATTTTCAGTAATATAATTTGGCGTGCTCCATGCTACTTCTTCATTAAATAAGCTTTCATCAAGTCCTTTTAATTCATCATATAAAGGTAAAGGTAATTGTTTACTTTTCTTTCTCTTAGACAATATTATTCACCTCTTCCTTCATAAAAACTTTTATTAAATGCATAATCATTATCAGAAATTAAATCACGGACATTGTCATCGTCGATCTCCGAGTAATTATAGTAAAGTTGATTTTTATCAATAATTTTGATTAAAGTTCGTTTCTGGTCGTCTAATGATAATTCATGTAAACTTTCTTTTACTTTCTCTAAATCAACTTTAAAATCAATCTCAGCTTCTTCTAGCATAAAATCCAATACCCTACGTAAATGACTTTGATCTTTTGCATCTCTAATAGTTTTTAAGAAACCACGATTTTTCTCCATTAATTCGGCATATACAAAAGTTCCTCCGCCTTCCCAATTCACACTTTTTGAAATCCCAGATTGGTCACCTTTCACGACTTCTTGTAAACGAAATACTGACATGTCTTGAATATAATCCATCTGTTCTATTCCTATATATTGTCGTTTCATTTTATGTGCAACAGCTTGTGTAGTTGCTGAACCCATAAAGAAATCAAGTACTATATCATTTTCGTTAGTATTACTTTCTAAAATTAATTTAATTAATTCTTCAGGTTTTTGTCCTGATGGGAAATTCACATTTCCTTCTTTATTAACATTATTCCAATTTATATGATCCCATATAGTACTAACTCTTTCCTTCTTATAAATTTTATTATTTTCTTTATAACACAACACATTCAACCAACTAACTAATCTCTTTTTACTACCAATAAAATATAAAGTAGTTAATTTACCTTTATTTCTACCACTTACTGGAACGTAATCAATTGAGATCAGTTCATCTTCGTTTCCTGTAACTTCTTGTACTCTTTGTCTTATTGAAGTTTGGGCATTTTCTGAAGTACAGATACGGTCTATATACTTTTCGTATACTTCTTCTTCAGTTAAATTCTCCTCTTTCATTAATTCGTTAATACTTTTTCTGACATAATTTTTATGAGTATAAACCAAAATGTCGTTATTTGAACCATCTTTAGTTTTAGTTAAATATTCTCTTTCTCCTAATTCAACAAATACTGTTGTGTATTTCCAACTAATGCCTTGCTTCTTATAATCATCGATTACTTTCATTAAAGGATAATTTATAGTAATATTGTTCATTCTAAAGACTTCTTTATCTTTTGCATACACTAATAAATATTCAGATGAATCAATAAAACTTTTCCCTAATGAACTTCCTGATACTCCTGCTGTTTTAGTTTTTAGAGTAATTAAATTTATAAAATTCCTCTCACCAAATATTTCATCACACAAAACCTTTGCATGGGCTATTTCATTATCATCTAATTGAATCCATATACAACCATTATTTGATAATAAGTTGCTCGCGATTTCTAATCTATTCTTCATAAACGTTAACCATGTCGAATGATTGAATTTGTCATTATACTTAAAGCTATCACTGCCAGTGTTATATGGTGGATCAATATAAATTAATTTTACTTTTCCAGCATATTTTTCTTTTAACGTATGTAGTGCAAGTAAGTTATTCCCTTTTATTATCAGATTATCATCTTCATTAAAATTATCAATTTCCTCAACACCATCTTGACTATATTTCTTTGCGTTTACTAATATTTTCTTATCTAATAAAACATCAATTTCTTCTTTTGCAATGACTTCATTTAAGAATACCTCATCTGGCTTTAAATCATCTTTATCCGTATCTTCTTTAGACATACTTGCTTTCAAAACAGTATCTTTGTATGGAAAATCTAACACGACATCCGTCGATTCATCAATGAATTTACCGTTTACTGTTAAACCGATTTTTTTCGAGAACTTTGTATAAGAGTCTTGCCAGTATTCATCCGCTTCGAATAATTCTATCAATTTATTTGTCTGTAAAACAATATTTCCTTCTATATCAATAGTAAAGTTTTCTTTAATTGTTTCGTTGTGAATGAATTCGCTTAACAAAGGTTTATCATACATATCTAAGTCTTGAATTACCTTACTTTTATTAACATTATCGTCAATAAAATATTTATCGCCAAATTTTTCTAATACGCTTCTAATTTCTCTGTTAATTTTTGTTTCCATACCCTTTCACTCCTTAAGGCATTTTATATATTAATGAATATTATTAAATTCAAGTATGTTGGTACCTTTTTTATCATATCTTCTCTGTAATATTCTATCATATAATGAACTTGCTCCAATAATCTTGAAGAAAAAAGGGAGTTATTCCTCCCTTTTAAATATAACCCCTTTCTTTTAAGCTAGTAAAACTGTTGTCACTATTTACTACCAAGTGATCGAGCACTTCGATACCTAGTAACTTCCCAGCCTCGACTAATCTCTTTGTAACGTTAATGTCTTCTATCGATGGTGTTATATCACCACTTGGATGCTGATGCGCTACAATGACACTTGCTGCGTTATTGAGGATTGCTGATTTAAACACCTCGCGTGGATGAACTAGTGAGGCATTCAATGAACCAACATGACAACGGTGAACTGCAACAACATTGTTTTTCGTATTTAAACACATAACAAAAAACACTTCTCGATCATCACGACCAATAAAGCGAGATGCTATTTTTGCTCCATCTTCTGGACTGCGAATAATGTAATTAACTCCTTCTTCTGCCTCTCGAATTACTTGCTCAATGCGTACAATCTCTAAAATGGTTTCCATCTAGATCAACCTCTCTATTATTTTTTGACCTTTTTGGTCACCACAGAGAGAATCTTCGCATCGATTAATGTCAAGTGGCGCAAGTAGCAAAGCTATCAAGTGATTCGTATATGTTTTGGGGAAGCCCAATGAATTAGGGTGCGTTAAAAGCGTTAATTGCTTTCTTACGCACCCTTATCCTACTTGGCTGACTCATAACATCCGAAGAACGAAGACCCTTTACTTAATCTTCTAATTCGTCTCTGCTTTACAGACGAATTAGAAGATTATAATTAGGGGGGCTGAAAAGGATGATTAATAGAGACATCTATTTTAAGGCCTATCGCTTTTAGTTTCCTTCAATAATTTCAGTATTTCATCTAACTTGTTATTTACTTTAAGTGTTTGATCCAAGTGATAAACCTCTTTTCTACTTAATGCTGAAGAGGATTCAGAAATATCGTTTTTTATATGATTGGCAATGTTATTTAATATATTTGCGTTCTCTTCAACACCTCGGTGTAGAGAAATATAATATTCCTTGGTATCTTCTAATTTTTTATTTTGATGTACCAATAATTTATTTTGTCCAACTAAAGCATTGCAATTTTGCATAATATCATCATTAACTATACTTAAAAGTTCTTCAACAATGATATTGATGTACTTTTGTTCAACTTTATAGTCTTTCAATGTTTTTTGGAATTTACCTTTAATCATGTCTTTCCATTCATTGTTTATAAAGAATTCAATAGGTTCCTCCTCGACTTGTTTATAAGAATCGCTTATTGCAAATGTTCGAAGTGCTTCAACAAATGCACGATTATACACTTTTCTTGGTCGCCCTTTACCTCCCAACTTCTCCTCTTTTACCATAGGCTTTCCAATTTGGGCAAACTCTTTATTAGTATTAACTTTAGCTGCATCTCTACGAAAAGATGATTCTGAATAATTTTTTCCGTCAAATGATAATTCCTCAATTGCCTCTTCCATAGTGAACCATTGATTCTTCAATTCTTTTATCTGTTCAGAATTTAATTCTTCCTCTTTAGTAAATATCCACATTTAAATTCACACCTCACAATAAATAACGCTATTATATCAGCCATTATAGCATTTTTCTTCATTAGTTATAGAAAATCAGATGCCTTACAATTGAATTAGAAAGTTAATTGCGCAATGCTTTCAAAAAGATATCGAGAGGATGAAAGTTTCAGATGAAGAAACTACGAGAGTTCAATCGCTTTGACTGTGAGGCATTTTTCAAAGACAAGGACGTACGAGTGATGTCACATGCGGACTGGCTTGAATATGATGCGGACGGAAAGAATCCTAAAGTCGTAGGCACTAAGTATAAAACAGTAATTGCAACCGACCGAACAGAATACAAAGGCGAGGATGTAGCACCTGACCTTAATGCAGGCGAGCAAGTTATTGTAAAGGTGCCTAAACCTCCAAAAGAGTATAAAAAGTTCAGTAAAATCACATTTGTGAATCCAACAGCTTCTGTGTATGGAACATTCATGAGTGAACTTTCCGTCAAAGCAGAAGATGTAGACATTATTCCACCAAAATAAAGAATGAAGGGCAATAAGTTCCCTTCCTATCAACAAATACATTATTATACCTGTGACCGCCCCTGACAAGGGGCGGAACCACGATAGTAGGATGTGGTTTGCATGAAGAAAACATATAGAATGCAACGTGGTTTTATTTCATTTTTATTCATTGGATTTTTTCTTATCTTATGGTTTTTCTTTTATAAACTGTATCCATTGATTGTTGAACAAATAACGATAATACAGCTTCCACAAATCGAATCAAAAATCTTCTTGATTCCTGTTGGTCTGATGGTATTTACTTTGTTTGTTAATTGGTCAATTCGCAATAAACTGTGGTTTGGTCTATTTTTTTCTCTGCATTATTACTTGATGACTAAGCGAATAAGAAGACATATTAAAGACGCGAGATTTGAAGATGAACGGGAGTTTGACAATCGTTTAGTTACTTTACCAAAAATCAAAATAACATTTGATGATAATCGAACAAGACAGTCTGGAAAAGTTTTTATTAATAATACAATAAAGTTCGACAAGAAACTTGAAGATATGCGGATTGATTCAGCTTTAAAAGGTTACGTAAGCGAGCGCAAGTACTTATCAAAAGATCGCGACTGGTATATCTACGAATTTTATTCAGTTGATTCACATAAACAACTAAAGATTAAATCAGCAAGTGACTTGATTGAATGGTCAAATAAGACAGCAGACGATTACGCCCTACGTCTAGATGAGCGTGCAACAGTACCGTTTCATCATATGGGTTTAGTCGGTCAAACAGGTAGTGGAAAATCGTTTTTTATTCAAATGCTAGTTGAACAAGTATTATCAAAAAAGGTCAGTCATGAGTTATTCATAATTGATCCAAAGCGCACTGACGTTTACCAAATGGCTAAACGTACCATTGGTGATGAGCGAACTGGCGATAAAACAAATGCGATTGAATTGATTAAGCAATTTCATGAGCGTATGAAAATACGACAAGATGAACTACAAGACTATTTCATATCAAATCGTAACAAAACGTATAGGGATGCTGGTTTACCAGCTTTAATTTTACTCATAGATGAATTCGGGGCATTAAGAGAGTCATGGAAGACTTTAGCGAAAAAAGAACGTGATGAAGTCGATAGCATACTATCTGATGTTGCTTTCATGGGTCGTCAATTAGGGTGTATTCTGTGGGTCGCTACACAACAAATGAACGCACAGACGATGCCAACAGCGATTAGAGAACAGCTCGTTTTGAAGATTGCTTTAGGTGATAGTGATGAGCAAACCTATAGAACTCTGTTTTCTTCTGGTGTAGATATACCGCCAGTTCAATTTACTGCTGGTCAAGGGATTTACAGTTTTCCAGGGCTAGCAAGTGCAGACAAGCCACGGTTGTTGACCGTTCCATACTGTAGCTTTTTGAATTGAAGCACCTAGCTTTTCCTAAGGAGCGACGGCACAAAGAGTGGAAGGGGACCCGCCGTTCAGGCGGGGAAGGTTCCGCTCCGTGCTTTACACCTTTAGGAGAGCTGGGGTGCAGGTAATCACCCCAGCTCCAGTCAGGAGCAAAACCCACACCAAAGCCTATTCTTATAGGCTTATACACCAAGAAAACTTTACCTAAAGTATTCTTAGCAAAAGGAGTGAATAGAACATGATTAAACCAGATATTGACCAATTTACACTCGTATTACAAGCTACAGGCGTGTTTGACTTTGATGAATGGCGTGACTGGGTAGCAAAAAGTCTAATAAGTACTTTCTTGATTAAATCTAAGATGCATAAGCTATTTGACAACTTCGGTGAAGCTGACGTTAAGCTACCAGAAGGCTACACAATAGGTTACTCATTCATCAATGCACCTTTTTATTTCTGTATCGCTTATCATGAAGCATTTACGAAAATGGGTGTGATTGTCAAATATAGTGCATACGCATGGCATGAATATCGGAAGCGATTTGAAGAAGAATTCAATGAACCTATTCATTTACACACCTTTTTAAAAATGATTGATTCGGATGAATATAGTTTAAGACTTTCAAGAATTGATATCTGTTGTGACTTTATTAATGAAAATATTAACATTGCTAAATTGAAACGCTCAATAGAAGAAGGAAGGACTGAAATACGCTATGGGAAGTACTAATAAAAGTTATCTACAAAAAGTTATTGAAGATAACAAAAACAAGCCATATAAAAGAAACAACTCAAAAGTATCCGACGTATCTAAAGACTTTCAGGCACAAACATTGTATATCGGGGCAAAAAGCAGAAATACAAAAGTGCATTTACGCATTTATGACAAAAAAGAGGAACAACTATCATGAAGCACATGCGACATATCGCCAAAGAAGTGGATGACTGGACACGTGTTGAAGCAGAGTTTTCTGGCGATTATGCCCATCAATTAACAGATGCAATCAAAAAATGTAGTACAGATGAACAGCTTAAAAATGTAATTATTAGTGCTCTACTTGATCGCTATATGCTCTTTTATGTTAATTCTAATCGACCTCATAAGATAACTAGATTAATGCTTGAACTATTAGATGAGAAGGACTTTCACTTTGAGTCACCATCTCCACGAAACAATTTGTTACAACAATCAATAGACCATCTAATTAAGGGGTCTGGGCTACTCCCCACATTGTGGAAAGTTCAACAAATATGGGGAGGTAATACAGCAAAAGAATTAATAGATTATTTATATAAACAGTACTATGAAGAATTCGAACCCAATGATGACCATATATCTTGGTTAAATAAATATAAGACACTTTACCAATTAGAAGGTAAACCGTGGGAAGGATGATAGTTAAATGAGTTTTCCGAAATTAAAAGAACATATACAACACATTGTAGAAATAGTAGATTTTTTCCGGGACGGTAAAGGAACGATTAATAAAACGGATAATCATTCTGATTACCAAAATAGCAACTATACACCAGAAGATATTTTAGGACAAATCAAATATGATGCTGAACAAGCACTAAAAGAACTAAATAAATTTTAAAAATAAATCTCAGCATAAAGGAGATGATGCCACATGAGCACAAACATGGCTACAAAGGATTATCCATATCTTTTAACAAGGGAACAAGCATCAGATTTTTTAGGTATAGACCCAAAGTCTTTTGATAAATATATTCGGCCACATGAAGAGCTAGATCGTTTCATGATTGGTAAGCGCGAACGCTACACAATGAAGTCTTTAATACACTTTATCGAAAAACACTCCGTTTAAAATGTGACAGTTGATAAGATGTTAGTTTCAGAATACAATACAGATGTATTCAACTAGCATCTATCAACTTTATTTTTGAAAGGAATTGATAGTATGGCTAGTATTGTAAAAAGAGGAAAATCATATAGAGCTCAAGTCTCTTTATACAAACATGGAAAACATAAAAAACTTACTAAAACTTTTCCAACAAAAAAGGAAGCTAAACTTTGGGCTTTAGAAATGGAATTAGCGAAAGGAGAAGGTAAAGAACTCGCTCACAGAACAACAACATTTGCAGATTTCTTCGAGAACTGGATATATCTTGTAAAGATTAATGATGTTAAGGAAACAACATTTCAAAATTATGTTCGTACTTTAGGGGTTATTAGAAACTTATTTCAAGATATCCAATTAAAAGATTTAAATGATATTGTTGTTCAGAAGAAGATTGATGAGTATGCCAAGACACATTCTCGAAAAACAACACATGAGGTTCTTCTTAAAATTAAAACATCTTTACGTGATGCATATGCTCGTGGCTATATTGCAAATGATTTTGCTCGTTTAGTAAAAACACGTGGAGAGAATCCACCTAAACGTAATAAAGCATTATCTATCACCGATTTTAGAAAACTTCGTAATTACGTTTTACAGCATCCAGAAGACGAATTTAACTTGCTTGTATTACTTGCATTAGAAACGGGGATGCGACGTGGAGAACTGTTAGCAATACGCCCAGAGAGTCTTTATGAATACGGAATAAGGGTTAGACATTCGATCAGTCCTACTTCTGATGATACTTCATTAAAAACACAAAATGCAAAACGTGATGTTTCTATTAACAAAGAGGTATATGAACTCATTCGTAAAATTCCTGTTAAAGAGAACGGTTATATTTTCAGCTTTGGCGGTTTTAAACAGTCGGAACAATTAGCAGAGTTATTGAAGAAGTTAAACATTGAAAAAACAACATTTCACGGTTTGAGAGATACTCATGCATCATTTCTATTTTCTCAAGACATAGATATTGCATATGTATCTAAACGATTAGGACACATAAACATACAAACTACACAAAATTATTATCTGGAATTAATGCCAGAAAAAAAGCACCAGCAAGATGCCGATGCTTTAAATCTGTTAAGTGCTTTATAAGGGTTCAAGCTGATTTGAACCAACTTGAACCAAAAAAGCTCTGCAAACATTGATATACCAATGTTTCTATTAACGTTTTGAGAACTGTGGTGCACGACGAGCAGACTTAAGACCGTATTTCTTACGCTCTTTTGTGCTACTTAGAGATATTTTTATATCAGCTTCGATGGATTGCCGTCATAGCAAAGGAATCTGATCGTTTACGAAAAGGCATTTCGATGATTTCCTATAAAATTATATGCTTTTTCCAGTCACTGTCCAGTCACGGACCCTCGATTCCAGTCACAAAAGATTATATGTAAAGCAAAAGAACATCCTTTGTTTCAGGGGGATGTTCTTTTTAGTCCTCATCATCCAATAATTCATTTAGCAGCTTTGATTTAGCCATTTCTCTTTCTTCACGGGTTTTTCTTAATGTTTCTTCCTCCCATTCCAAATAGGCTTCCCATTCTGCTTTCATTTTTTCTTGCTTTTCGATTTCCCATTCTTCCCTTGTCCGGAATGGAACAACCTTTCCCACTTGAAACACCTTCTTCCAACTCCAAAAACTGTTCTATAAATTACATTTTATTATAAGGCATTTGAAAGATGTTTCAAAGCAGTTTAAATTCCTCATTTTGATTGGTGAAAGTTAAGGCCGAACCGCGTACTAAAAGGGAAATCTTACTCGTTCATATAATACTCCTCTTACATCGGAGGCAGAACACTGTCACTATTGCACCATCCATTGTCAGCCCCCCTTACCTTTTCATGAGGCATTGCAAATTCGATAATTTTTTCTATCAAGTCTACTTTGTTATGAGTGATCGCCCAAAGAAAAAGATTGTCCAATACCTCATGTGAAGGCCGTTGATTTTCATAAATGGACATTACTAAGGTACAGTCTGTATCTTTCACCTCGATTTTCTGATGGATCTCGGATGACTTGTTTTTTACTAATTTTTGATATAGGGGCGTGAATACAGCCATGACTTTTTTAGGATGAATTACATTCATTTCATAACATTCCTTTCTTTTTATTTTTATACACAAAAAGGGTAATTGTCTATCTTAATTACACATGACGAATAAAGGTTTGATAAGTTCCGAAAAAACAAAAACACGCCACCCATATGAGTGACGCGTTTACGAACTTATTTATAAGGGTCAAAGGTGACATAGCCTGCATATGTTTCAGCAGGATTTTCCTTATTATTTAATCGGTATACACACCGTCCTAAAACTCTTTTTTCGGGGCTGCCTAAATCAGCCATAGTTAATTCGTATTCTTTACCGACACCATGTTTTTGACGGGCAGCTTCTTCAATTGTATTCCATAATTCTTTCCCTTTTTTAAATTCCCTCATCATTAAACCTCCTATCAAATTTCAAATGCTGCAAATCCCTTTTCGTCCGTAAAATCCTCGATTCCTACAATTTGATCAGAGAAAGGTTTAACGTAATTATGAAATCTTTCAGGGCCGATCACTAAGGAAAGGACATTAAATTTCTTGTCTTTCTTCTTCTCATTGAAGGTTTCGATAAATTCTTCTCCTACATGGTCATCGCCATCCGTAATAAAGATGACGTCCGCTTTTTCAAAACGACTTTGGTTAATTACACCTAAAGCTCTATTCAACGGATTTTGGAAATTAGTTCCACCACCAAGAAAGTTGGTTGCAAAACGCGTCATATCCCGAATGGAGATTTTCCCCTTCTCAAAGATATGCTGTTCGGAACTACTGGAAAATGGAATATAGCAAAAATCCCGTTTCTGCCGTTTAGCAATCCACATGAGTGCGAGGGCAAATCCTTTCGCTTGTGAATCAAGGTTTTTCATACTGCCTGATTGATCCAAACAAAGGACAATAGGGCCTTTTCCAAGCGTCTCCTTGCCTTTTTGGTCATAGACAAGTGTTTCAGCTTCCGTCAGGCGGCGTGCAAAGTCCAATTTCGTAATTGGATTCGCGTATTGTGCCAATTCTGACGGTAACAGGCGTTCAATCTCATTTCCAATGGTAACACCGCTTCGATCGATGGAATCGCTATGCTTCGACTTTTGCTTCTTCCGGGCAATAGCTTTCATCCGTCCGGCCCATTCAGCCACGATTTTTAGCTTATCGTTTTTGGACAAGGCTTCGGCCAATGCAAGCTGTTCCCGTAACGGTACTTTTTTGAGTTCCGCTTCTTCATTCCCGGAACCGCCGCCGATCATGGATTTCACTTTGTCCTTCAAATCATTTGTATCATTCATCGCCCGCTGCATGGCTTGTTGGAACCCGTTCCCCGGTTGATTAAGGGCATCCTTCAATTCCTGATTAAGGGCTGCCGATGTTTCTTGAATCTGTTGGTCTTGTCTCCCATCCGGATTATTATTTTTCAAGTCTTGCAGCTGCTGCATGAGTTCCTTCATTCGTTCATTTTCTTGCTCCTGTTGTTCAATCCACTTTTTCGTTTCCTCCCCGAATTTCATCGTGCCGATCGCGGAAGTGAGTTCATCCAGTTTTGTATGGATTCGGTGCTGTTCAAAGTCCTCGTCAGACATCATCCGTTCCACGATCGCATGGTTCTGTTGAAGATGATCCGGTACTTCTTCCTTCAAAATAGGTTTCATCTTGTAAAGACTTCCCCACATATCTCCAAGCAGATGATCGAACCCGGGATAGGATTTTGCAAGTTCCTGCATCCCTTTCGAGTTATCATAAATCGAATGGAAACGCCGTTTATCGAAACTGTCCATGTTGATGGTAGACTGATCTTCGTATTTGCTGAACTTAGATTTCTTTTTCATCTGAAACACTCCTTTGTTTTAATCGAAAAACAAGAAAAGAGGGGTAATTCCCCTCTTTCGATTTTAGAAAACGTTTCTTACACAATCGGGTCCAGAATGCTTCCGACGATTTCATTTTGAATAGCCGTCACTTCTTTGATGGCTTCGTCAATCTGCTGTTCACGGCCCGGATTCTTCGTTTTCAAGGCATTCAGTTCATTTACAATGATTTTCAATTTCTTCGTTGCTTCAAGACTGCCTTCCGTAGAAGGATTCTGTTTGAGCATTGCTTGAATCTCTTTCGTTTCTTGACGTGCCTGGTCGATTGAACGTAGAACAGTGTCTTGTGCAAGCGATCGGACGATTTTCACTGTCAGGTCCTTTTGATCCGGCGTTTCCCAAAGAGCATTTTCAAGGAACACAATGTCGTTTACGAGAACGTGCTGCCGCTGTTCGACAAGTGCTTTTGCCTTTAGGACGGATAAGGATTGCTTAAACCGACGATCGGAAGGGAAAATGCCTTCGTTTCGTAACTCCATGCGGATTTCAGCCAACTTCTGATAGACTTCCGGCGGAATGGATACCATTTCCGAAAAGAATTGCAGATTCATAAGTTCCTGCATATCCATACTCGGTAACGGTTGATTCCCGCTGTCTTGTAGCATAGCGATGAAATTGTTATCATCGGCCACATAATCGACTTCAAAACGCAGAAGGAAACGGTCAAACAAGGCTTCTAATCCTTCGCCTTCTTCCGGGTATTCGTTCGAGGAACCAATCACGGACATTAATGGTACTTGAACCGGATGGCCGTTATTATAAAATTTCCGTTCGTTAATCAGTGTCAATAAGCTGTTTAAGATTGCACTGTTGGCCTTGAAGATTTCATCAAGGAAGGTGATATGGGCTTCCGGCAATTTATTTGCCGTATTCCGCTTATATACCCCCTGCTCCAAGTCTTTCAAGGAAAGAGGACCAAATAGTTCCTCCGGCGTACTGAATCGTGTCAGGAGCCATTGGAAATGATTCATCCCGGTTACAATCTTTGCAATATCCGCCGCCAATGCGGACTTCCCTGTTCCGGGAGGTCCGATCATCAGCATATGTTGACGGGAGATCAATGCGATCAGGATTGCTTCGACTTCCTTTTCACGTTCGAAATACTTCGCGTTCAATGCGTTTTTAATTTCAGCCAATTTTTGTAGGTTTGTCATTTTTATTCATCCTCTTTCACACATAGTATTTTTAAAAAGACGACAGCCGTGAACAGATATGTCACTGGTCGTTACAATCCTTTTACTTCCTTGAATTGGGCAGTCAATCGTTCAAGCCGTTCATTGCTTGCTGAATGACTTCTGGCGTGTTTGGCCATTTCCTCGACAGCATACATGATATGGGCTAACGAAGTGATTTCTGTGGCCCTCATTTTCAGTTCCTGCTCCCGAAGTTCCAATTCCTTTTCTTTCAACTCATTCGCTTTTTTTAGTTCCAATGAAATATCACGTAAAAGATACTCGTAATTATTCATCGTTCAAAACCCCCTTTCATCTATCGGCGATTTATACAATCTGCTTGTCCGCTTCAAGAATCTTCGCCCGTTTCAAGGATTCAAGGAAAATTTGACGTTTCTGTTCCCTCGGTAAGAAACCGGCCATTTCTTCTTCCTGATAGCCGATAAGCGTCCTTCCTCTGCCAACGATAATCAGATTGACCAACAAATCCGGATGCCGTTGGATTAACCAGTGCAATTGTTTGATGGACAACCGTTCAATGAAGATTCCTTCCTTCATCAGCTTTTTAACTTTGGCGGAACGTCCTGAAAGGATTTCCTCTACTCCACGAAAGCTATTTTGTAGAATTTCAATTAGCTGCTCGTAGGTCAGGGCTTCCCTTTCAAGGCATTTTTCCGAATAACGGACGCCATTTTTAGCAAAATACTCACGCACTTTTCGGACTTGCGGCGTGTTTTTCACATAAAAAATCTGTACATCAGATTTCATTTTATAAACTCCTTTCGATGTTCTTTTAAACAGTCAATCTTCCATGTTGTCGACCAATCGGGCGACTTCCCTTTTTAAATGCAGAATTTTTTCCTCAAAGAAGGACGCTTCGCTCTGTACAATACTGCGATAGTCCTTATAGTCTTTGATGATTCCGTTCGCATGGTTAATCAAATCCTTAACTTGCGATTTCCGGAGATTTCCGCTTCCCTTGCATTCAGCAAGCAGGGTGTCAAAATGATCGGACAGCTTTTGCGATACCATCTGCACATTGTCATAGGTGTTGACGATCGGTACTTTAAAGCATTCGCTATTTTCAAGCGATGACGTAAAATTCACCAATTTCGTCAGCCCCTCGGTGTACGCATTCGGCACAAAATAAACGCCGCCATTTGGACGAACCGGCGTCGGTGCAAGGCTGTTCAGGATTTTCGATACCATTACCCGGACTTGTTGAGCCGAATAATATTCTTTGTAAATATTGAACTTTTCCTCTGCAATTTTGCATAAGTCCTCCGTTATCGGATCTGACGTAACAAATGTAAGGGAATTGTTCTTTTTATCAAGCGTGATGATTCCCGCATTGCTTTCGTAATCGAGCCGTTTCCCGGATTGATCCACTGTCTCCACGACAATGTTTCGTTGAATCATATCCTTGTCAGCAAAGACTTCACGGATCAGATAATTTTTAAAGACGTTCGTTTGGGCAGTGCCTTTTTTTACTTCAATCTCCTTTGTTGCTCGGCGAAACGCATCCGACGAACGGATCGGGTTCGGCATGAAAGCCTGGTCAATTCCGGCTGCTGTTAGGGCTGCCTGCAAATCATCCGCTTTGACAAGTTGCTTGCCGACGCTGAACCACATTAGATGCCCGAGAATCGGTTCATCCCCTTTTACATTTTCAACCGCTGTGACATTGTTAAGATCAATTGTCATCTCAATCCATCTCCCTCATATATTGGTTTTTTAAAATAAAAAAACGCATCTACGGTCCGGAGAAACCCGTGTAAATACGTTTTAAACAGAACTCTTTCACATTTTTACGATTTCATTGAACCGGAATTTTTCAGGTATCGGCTTCCTTGAACGCAAGGCTTTCAGAATTTCGTACCGGATCAGCTGTTGAAGATAGAGTGACACATCCATGTTGTCAAACTCTGCATTACAGGAAGGGCATACATTCATCGGATAGCGTGTCACGTCAATCGACACTTCTTTTCCGTTGACCATTTCCTTGTATGTTTTCAATTTGTTCCGGATGACGGTTTTCTGTTTATCGCAATACAGGCAGTTCATGTCAGAAACGTCAAATTCGGCTTCGTCAATCGAACGGATGACCAATTCATCAAGCGAAAGCGAATACAGACTTCCTTTCAGTTTTGCGATAGTCTTTTGCCGATCACTCATCGTTGCTACCAAGTATTCCATTGAAAATCCTCTCCTTTGGCATTTTTAATCGTCCGGGTTACAAAAACAGACCCGTTTATCAAATCCTTCATTCCATTTCCATGCGTGGCTTTGCGGGTTATAGGCCGTTACAGCTACCCATAAATTTTCGCTCACCATGTCAATGACAATATGCAATGGTCGATAATTCCTACCGACATATCCAAGCAGCATAATCGAAGTCGCTTTTGCGGTTTTGTTCCGCTCAACGACCCATCCGCATTTTAGAACTTCTTTGAAATCAGCTTCTGAAATTGACCGTTCAAAACTTCTTTTGTAGAAGTGCTTATCGCAAAGGATTTTGTGTTTCCCGTCACCCATTCTGGCACGGAACATATCCAATTCTCTTTGGCCAATTGCACAGAAACGGTTTTGCAGATGTTCCCACCGTTCCCGTTTCCTCTGACATTCTTCTTCGTCTTTGCATACCAATGTTTCTATGCTAATCATGACTTTTTACCCTGCGATGCCTATACAGAAAGGGAGAACCCTTCTGTATAAAGCACACAGAGGGCTTCCTCCCTTCTCTTTGTGTATAGTCCACCGTGAAAACAAAACTTGTTTTCATTGAAACTTTCGCTTCTTTGTCCAACCTCGCTTTCTCAACTATTTTTCTAAACAGAAAAAAGCCGATCATTCCAAAGAACAATCGACTTTTTATATATTTCACGACTAAGATCGTGGAAATATTAAACCTATTATCTTTTGCAAATTGCACTTTTCGGACAAAATGTCCACCTGCCATTTCCCCTAAACAGGAGAATACGAAGGAACAAAAACTTTATGCCAACTCTCCACTCCAATAAAAATAAAGGAAGGTATGAAGGCTTCTACACAACGTGTAGCTTTTAGATAAATATATACATACAGTGTAACAGACAAATTGACTGAATACAATAAAGACTGAAAGGCTTTTGAAATGAAAAAAGAGCCAAAGTACGCAAGTAGTGCATAAAAACTTGCATATTTTAGGCTCTTTAATTTTATTTCTTATTGTGTTAAAGCACTCGTTAGCTTAATTTCACAAACATTTTATTTTATATGTTCTCTTCTACAAGTCGAAAGTCTATTTGGTCTAATATTTATGAAAATTTTAGGAGTGGTTTAATGGTTGTACCCTTATGAGCGTCTTCTACTGCTTTATTGATGTCTTCAAAAGAGTAATACGTAATCAATTTATCAAACGGGAATTTCCCCTGCTTATATAGTTCGATTAATCTAGGGATATATATTTGAGGAACACCTTCACCCATCAAAAATCCTTCATAGTTTCTTTCAAAAAGAATCGTATTGATATCCAACGTTACTTCCGAACCAATAGGACCACCCGCCACTTGTACCGCTCTTCCTGTTACAGTAAGTGAATCCACCGCATTTCTCGAATTTTCAGGGCGACCGCTGGACTCAATAGCGTAGTTTACACCCTTTTCAGCAATCTTCATGATTGCTTCTAAAACATTTCCTTCTCTTGCGTTAATGGTATGTGTGGCTCCTAATTCCTTTGCTAACTCTAATCGGTTTTCTTGAACATCAACGGCAATAATAATGCCGCAATGACATACATTAGCCGCCATAATTGCACTTAATCCTACTGTACCAGCGCCAAAGACAACAATGCTTGTGCCGGGTTCCGGTTTTAATTTATTTAATACCGCTCCACTTCCAGTCTGTACCCCACAACCTAGCGGTCCGAGCATTTCAAGTGGAACATCTTTTGGGACCTTTATGACGTTTCTTGCATTGGCTACCGCGTAATATGCAAAACTAGATTGTCCGAAAAAGTTAGAAGCATCTTGCCCCTCTACGTGTAAGCGAGTAGATCTATCTGCCATTCTTCCTTCAAAATTCAATTCATAAAACCGCTCACAGGCATATGCTTTGCCGGTCAAACAATTGTCGCATGAACCGCAAGAACTATAAGAAAGAACAACATGGTCACCGGGTTGAATATGAGAAATACCGTTGCCGACTTTTTCAACAATCCCTGCCCCTTCATGACCTAGTACTGCAGGAAGTGGAACCGGTTAAGCTTGTGTTTGAGCAAGAATATCGGTGTGGCAAATTCCGGTCCCTACAAGACGAATCAACACTTCATTCGTTTGTGGTTCGTCTATCGTTATGTCTTTAATTTCAAATGGTTCACCACTTCCAAAGGTAACAGCAGCTTTTGTTTGCATGGAAAAACCTCCTTATGATGTTTACTTAATTAAATTTCCCATTTAAGGTGTTTGTACTCCCTTTTCCCAAATCCTTATTGAACTAACCTCCCTTTAGTACAGTAAGCATTGCTTTACAAATATGAATAAAAATAAATGTGTATACAGGTTTAACCTTAAATAATGATTCATAAAGTTTAATAAACATACTGCCAAAACATACATCAGTTAATTGCCAGAAACAGTTATCTTCTTCACCAATGAGTCTCCTGATAGAGAAGACTATTTTGATGTGTAGATTCAATTTTTTGTATATTGAAAAGTTTATGGATGACAAGGGTAAGTAATTATCACTTGTGAGTAAACGGTGTTAAAAATATTTGAATTAATATCGGGGGCTGGTGGAAACTGGCTGAGATTGCAACTATTCCGTTACTGACCGTGACAACCTGATTGTTATCCTCATCTAACTGATTTTGGTTATCGTTACATCCTGTTCCAAACCCGATCACGGCTAAAATGGAAAGAAAAATTTTTATTTTGGTTATTTTGTCTTTCATGAAACCATCTCCGTTTTTCCCATTATTTAAAGGAATTAAAAAAGGTTGGCCTCCCAACCAACCTTTTTTATCTTACTCATTATTGTTGTTTGTATTGAGGTTCTTCTTGTTCAATTTGTTGAACGCGTGGTTCAATGCTGTTAATAACAGATTGGGTTTGTTTAGCAGCATCTTGGTAAAGTTGCTTTGCCTGTTGATTATCTGTACCAAGAGCAAATGTTTCGAAACTTGCTTGTGCACTTTTTAAGCCTGCTAGAGCTGTCTTAACATCATTTATTACTGTCATGATGAATCCTCCTTGAATTTTTTTTGACCTTTTTAGATTACCTGAATCAGAATTTTCTTATGTGGTGAATTTTTTGGAAATATAGTTATAAAATTACTTTTGGTGAATAGCACCATTTTTTCTGTAGTAACCTCGTTTCCAAATCCCCATCAATTCTTCTATTTGGCGACGATTATAGGATTGCGATGTATAATCTTTTTGGGTAATATGTCTCATCTCAAATTTTTTCCACCGTTCCCTTTACTGAACTTAATTAAACACAATAAATATAGAAAACGCCTATAGTGACGGTTCATGTTAATATGGAGTGCGCTGTTACACCGTATGATTAAAAATAAAAAAGGGATTTACGTATATTGCAAATCCCATCTATCCATCTTAGCTAAAAGATTATAATAGTTTTATTCTTCCGATGCAGATGCTTGGGCTTGTAACTGAGATTGTACTTGACTAATTAATGTTTGTATTTGTGCAACCTCATTTGATGCTTGTTTTAATGCTTCTGAAGCAAGAGTAGTATTAGCAGCAGATTGTTCAATCGCTGAAGTTATCATATCTTTTACAATAGAAGAGGCTGCCTCTGCTTGTTTTAATTTATTAGTATCAATTTGATTAGCCATGCTACTTCCTCCTGTTTGTGGTTTAGTACAAAAGATAGAATGCCTCGAATAAATTGTTTTATCCTCAATTCTAAATAGCAATTATTCCTTTGGATAGACAATTATTGAGATTCCTTTCGTTTTAAAATTAAGCCAAAATATTACTAAAATAAATCTCCTGTAGCTAGGCTCTCCTTTTTCTGTAATAGGATGCTTTTCTAAAACTGACTCAGCTTATCCCTTAAATGAATAATTACATAGTAAATGTAAAAAATATATTTGTTAAAAATAACTAAGGAGATGATACAAATGGCATTAATACCTTATGATCCATTTAGACAATTAACTAACATTAGGAGAGATTTTGACAGATTATTCAATGATTTCCCTTTTCATTTAGACAATGATATGAATCAATTGGGGAATATAAGAGTGGATGTTCATGAAACAGATAAAGAGGTAGTAGCAACTTGTGACATTCCAGGCTTACAGAGTAAAGAAGATGTAAACATTGATATTGAAAATAATGTATTGAGAATTAGTGGCTCAATTAACAGAACTAATGAGATTAAAGAAGAGAATATGCATAGGAGAGAAAGATACACAGGTAGCTTTCACAGAGCTATTACACTACCAACTCCTGTTTCTGAGGAAGGTATAAAGGCTTCTTATAAGAATGGTGTACTAGAAGTTATCATGCCTAAACAAACTCAAACAAATAAAAAGAGAATTGATGTGGATTTCCATTAAAAATGAGCAGTTTGCTACCTGTTATGAAAGAGTTTGGCAGGGATTACTTGCAGGAAATTGCTGAGGAACAACCTGACCTAGTTGATTTGCTAATTTTAAGCTGCCATTTACCTCAGGCAAAGAAAAAAATTATTTTAAATGAGCTGACAAATAATATTAAAAATTCCTACCAGCATTTGAGGTAATGCTTTTCTTTTGTAAGCCAGAACTATAAAAAATAAGCATACCTTAACCGTACGCATCATAAATCACCGTATATCATGATTTTTTTAATCAGATATACGGTGATTTCATTTTATCTGCCACATTCTGCTTGGATCATTTTTGACCAAGGCATATATTGATTTAAAATTTCCGAATGTGGATAGATATCAAGATTCGGAAAATCCGTCAGTAACTTCAAGAGATAACGATAGAAATCCACTCCGTTTGCTTTTGCCGTTTCTGCGATACTTAAACAGATGGCGTTGGCTTTTGCACCAGCTTCACTGACGGAAAAGAGCCAGTTTTTTCTTTTATGTGTTTAAGTCCTAAAAGGAAAAACTGGATTTTTGCAAACACTCCGAAAGGAGCGAAGGCTAGTGCTGTAACTTATAGTATTGTAGAAACAGCCAAAGAAAATGGGCTTAATCCTTATCAATACTTGATGTACATTTTCGAGAAGCTTCCCAATGTAGATGCGAGTAATGAGAACGCCATTGATCGGATTTTTAAAGCCTGATTTTCTACTTCTGTCAAAAATGTCTCGTCATATTCAAATTCCTGTACCTCCGATAAATATCTTATATTTTTTGCTGCTTCAATTCCTCGCCTACGCAAGGCTTTCGATTTTACCAAATCACAATAATAAATGGTATTCGCTGTAGTTGGTACTGAGCCAGCTAATTGAGTAAGATAGGTTACGCCGCCCACATCCTCCAGTATCCCTTTTTGATTTAGTTGTTCGGAAACAGTGACCACATCAATATCTTTATAGCCACCCTTTATACTCTTTAATTCTGGTTTTAATTCTTCCTCTGGAATAAGTAATGATAAGGTTTTGAATAGTTTGTCATCACCTTTGTTGCTTAACTCTGCTGCTAATTTATTTACATACCAATTAGGTGCTCCTGTCGCAATTAATCATATCGGCACATGTTTCAACAGATTTTTCAAAGCGATAAATAAATACAACTTCAATATATCTTTGTCCATCTTTCGAGTGCGGCTTAATGACTTCTAATTTTTGAAATAGGCCCGAGATTTACTGGTGTTCCATACAATTATAAATTGTTATACACAACTTCCAGTAGCTTGATAATATTGTCTTGACGTTGAAACAGTTCGTCCTGACGTTGAAATAGTTTGTCAAGAGTTTTCGTTATACTTTGAATGGCATTACCTGTGCCATAAAGTTTATTCTTGAACTCTACAAGCCCTTGCTTTATCTTTTCAATTTTATTGTCAATTACATCGGCGTATGCGAGCCATAGTATAAATTCGTACATAAAAGGATTAGATTAGTCATTCCTAGGTCCAGTTTAAAAAATTGGGTATTGCTAGGCCTAGTTTCGTATTGCAAAAAATGTGCTATTGCCGTTTATTATTTTCAGGATAGTATTTAACAACAAGAGTCAAATTGAACAGTTGTTTTTCAGTCTTTTTTCATATCGAGAAACATATACTCAGTAAGAATGACTTTAGAATAGGAGGATCTAAATGACAAACAACAACCTGTTAAGCTTTTATGATCCATATGTTTATCAGACATTAACAACCATTGTTGGTAAAATTGTTACTGTTCAAACCATAAGAGGTAGCGTTCGTGGCTCCTTGAAAAATGTATTGCCAGATCACATTGTTGTCGAATCTAACGGAACTCCCTTTTTTATTCGTACCCAGCAAATTATTTGGGTTTTTCCTGGTTAACAAAAAGGAAGTGGAGGGGAAATAATGTTTAAAAGAATAAATAAATTGGCAATTGAACTTCCTATACCCGCACACGGCGATATGAATGCTGCAGCAGCAGTACAAGAACTCTTGGGTGGCAAGTTTGGGGAGATGTCTACCTTAAATAACTATATGTTTCAGTCTTTTAACTTCAGAAATAAAAAAAAGCTAAAACCATTCTATGAGTTAGTGGCAAGCATTACAGCAGAAGAATTTGGTCATGTAGAACTTGTTTCTAATACGATTAATTTGTTATCGGTAGGTAATACTTTTCCAGGGAATCCGGATATCACTCCACTTCAAAATGGGAAGGATGCGAGAAACACCCACCATTTTATTTCTACAGCTCAAACGGCTATACCAGGTGATTCAATGGGAAGACCTTGGACTGGTGATAATGTTTTTAATAGTGGAAATCTGGTTTTAGATTTAACACATAACTTTTTTCTAGAGATTGGTGCACGTACACATAAAATGAGAGTTTATGAGATGACTGATAACCCAGTTGCTAGAACCATGATTGGGTATTTACTTGTTCGTGGAGGAACACATATCCTCGCCTATGCGAAAGCAATCGAAATTGCTACAGGGGTAGACTTGACGAAAATGCTTCCAGTTCCAAATCTTGATAACTCAAAATTTGATTATGCCAGACCGTTCATAGAAAAAGGCTTAAGCAATGTGCTATTCACATGGAGCGAAACAGAATACAGGGATATCGGAATGATTTGGAAAGGAACAAATCCGGAAAATGGGCAACCGCTTGAAGTGAAAATTGGTACTCCTGAAGGCGGACCAATTCCAAACTTAGAGGAGTTACCTGAAGAATTTGCTCCTGGTATTACTAGGGACGATTATGAATTAATCAAAAAACGTCTAATGGAAAATTTATAATAGATTTTTTGTAGGAAAGTTTTTCAACGACCTGGAGGATTTGAAGCAACTATAAGAGGATATTTTTACCAAGCAGCTAGAGAAACAGAAATTAGGTTAGCAAGGAGACTAATTAAAGGAGAACGATTTCATCCATTACTTCCTTTGAGGTAATGCTTTTCTTTTGTAAGCCCGAACTATAAAAAATAAGCATACCTTAACCGTACGCATCATAAATCACCGTATATCATGATTTTTTTAATCAGATATACGGTGATTTCATTTTATCTGCCACATTCTGCTTGGATCATTTTTGACCAAGGCATATATTGATTTAAAATTTCCGAATGTGGATAGATATCAAGATTCGGAAAATCCGTCAGTAACTTCAAGAGATAACGATAGAAATCCACTCCGTTTGCTTTTGCCGTTTCTGCGATACTTAAACAGATGGCGTTGGCTTTTGCACCAGCTTCACTGACGGAAAAGAGCCAGTTTTTTCGACCCATCACATTTGGACGAATGGCATTTTCGGCTGGATTATTATCAATTTCGATACGGCCATCCTTCAAGAATGCTTTTAGTCCATTCGCTCTGTTCAGAGTATATTCAGCTGCTTTTGCAAGCGCATTTTTGCCGTAGAATGGTGATTTTTCAACCCAGTCAAGGAATTTCTTAACGATTGGCAACGCAAACTTTTGACGTTTCTTTCTTCGCTTACTGGGAGACAGATGCTTGAATTTCCTTTCAAGTCGATACAAAGCATCACAATAGCTGACACCGATTTGTCCGTTCTTGCTGTTCGCTTTCATCCAACAACGGCGAACATGCGCCCAACAATTTGCGAAGGTGACGCCTTCTATTTTGTCATAGGCCGAATAACCATCACAGACAATCGTTCCGGAATAATCTTCAATGAAGCTTTCGAGAACAGACCGAGCACGTGATAATGAACTTTGAAACAGGACAATCGTTGGACCTTGACTGGGCACACTTCGATAGACCCAATTGTAGGCGTTAGACTGACCAGATTTGCCATCGGAACGGTTGATAATTTGTGAATACGTTTCATCGACATGTAGAATGGTTTTAGCCATCATCAAAGACTTCATTCGTTCGTAAATAGGCAATAGCCAATCGTGTGAGGCACGAATGACCCAATTGGAAAGGTTCTTATCATTCGTGTTCAGGCCATAACGCTCCCATTCCTTTACCTGACGGTAAAGAGGAAAGTATTGTGAAAATTTATCATACATCACTTTGGCAAGTACGCTAGGACTTGCGATGCTACGTTGAATGGGAGGTTGTGGCGCTTTACCACGTTTAATCTGCCCTTTTTGTAATGAATCGCTTTTGCATTTTTTACATTCATAAGCGTGTTCAATATGTTGAACTTTCATCATTTTCGCAGGAATAAATTTCGCCTCTTCACGCACGATTGTACTGCCCATTTCTATCATTTGATCATGGCAACCGTCACAGATTGTATTTGCTGGATGATGGTGAATAGCTTCTATTTCAATATCTTCACGCAAGGAATCATTTCGTTTTTTTGGTTGAATTTTTCGTACAACAGTATAAGAAATGGTCTGTTGGCTTTGTTCTTCTGTGTGCTCAGGATCAGTAAAAGACGGGTCATCCTCAAATAAGGACACTTGCCCGTCGGGCGTATTGTATTTGGATTTTTCTGTTTTAGAGCCATATAAGAGCTTGGTTAAGTGTTGAAGTTGTTGCGTTAACGATTCAATCTGTTTCAACGATTGATCCAACTTTTTCGATAACTCTTTATTTTGTTGATTCGAATGAGCTAATTGATCTTCAAGCAATCGAATTAATTTCTCAGATTGATTTTCATTCGTAGAAGAAACGTTCGTCACATCATTCACCACTTTCGTTCAGTTTCGTTCAGTTTCGTTCCTCCTATTATAATCAGTTCGAACAGTGAAAATAAAGATAAAAATAACGACTTGAACGAATTTAGAACGCACCTTTTGGCGATGGTTGAATGGCTTTTGGCTGCTGAATGGATAACCCTTCAAGGAGCCAGCGAAGCTCCTGTTGTGAAAGATGGCGTACTTCATTTTCATCTTTTGGCCATTGAAGTTTTCCACTATCCAAACGCTTATACAGCATGGCGAAGCCATCACCATCAAAATACAGACATTTATAGCGGTCTTTACTCCACCCTGAAAATAAGAAAATGGAATCGCCATATGGATCAAGTTCGAAAGAATCTTGAATCAGTGTGGCAAGCCCATCAATTCCTTTTCTCATATCTGTCTTACCGCAAATGATATAAATGTTTTTAACACTTGTATAGTCGTGTTTCACCCATTTTTCAACTCCCTCATGACCGCTTGGATGATATGCTCATCTACACCGTTAAAGAAGGAAATTTCAGCGTTTGCTGTTTTAATCGTGCAAGTAGGATTGGAGGAAAGCACTGTTGGCTTTGTTGCAGAATTATTTTCGTTTTCGGTATGTAATGTAACGGGAACAATGGTTAGTTTTTGTTGTGGCATAGGAAAAGCACCTCCTTTTATTGATACATGTATCGTACCAGGAGGTGCTGCGTGTTTATATGCGTTGTTTGAATGGGGGCTTACGGTAATCTTCACAAATAGACGTTAGTAATTTATTTTTAAAATAGAATATGTTCTTTGTGATAAGAGTGCAATTCTCATTAATTTAAATAATTTAACTTACCTATAAAGGAAATAAACATAAATGATTTTTAGTTTTGCACGAATTATTTCGTCAGCTCAAGGAAACTTACCTTATTACACAATAAATAAAAAAACGGAGTGAACTTTTACATTATAAAAAAGGGATTTAGATATATGGGATCAAGGGAGTAATAGTAACTTTACTTAAGTTTAAATTATTATTTACTTATGGGATTTCGGAGCATTAAAGTACCTAAAGAATTACTTTCTTTAGATACTTTAATGCCTTTTAAGAAAGGGGTGTAACCGTCAAGTAGTTCTGAACAGTTTCTGCTCATTAATTTTGAACACTTTTCGCTTGAAATAAAGTCTCACGATATTTGATCCTGTGACTGGCTCCGTCAAAGTGTAGAACTTCAGAGCGGT
>NZ_JBHUEO010000074.1:0-773 GCF_042680885.1 Siminovitchia sediminis
ACAATAGGGTGATAATGTAAAGTAAAACAATAATAATTTGCTGAAAGGTAATAGATTTACTTCCTTACTTTACATAATCATTAACTATACATAACCTTTTTTATGCGAAGCTTCGCATAACAAGGGGAAAGTCGAATCCCCTATGAAATTACTTGATGAAATCCATGCCTACCAAGGGAAATTCGATTATGAGGAACTTCACACATTTGTTCAATCCCTTTGTGAACGCATTAATCAAAGCTATCACCAAGGAACGGGAAAAATCCCTATCCTTGCATTCGCACAAGAAAAAAATCTCTTATTGCCCCTTCCACGGAAACAAATAAGAGATTCATACAAAATCCATCATACGCTTGTAAAGGTTAATCTTTTGGGCTTGATCTCCTATAAATCAAACCAATATTCAGTTCCAGCTGAATACAAAGGAAAGACTGTTGGCCTTCAAGTGTATGACGACAATCTTCACGTTTATTATAACAAAGATTTAATTGTCAAGCACCCAATCAGTCAATCGAAGATGAACTACAAAGAAGAACACTACATCGAAGCATTATCAAAAGGGCTTCCTCATTATCCAAATATTGATGAGCTTGCGAAAAAGAACTTACTTGCGATTGACGAGGTGTATAAAAATGAATAGCAGCTATCTGTATTTGGCAAGTAAAAAATGTATGAAATGGCATTTAAAAATGCATGCCACTCGCCAACGGCCTTATGAATGTAATAATGACTCTTTGTAACGGAAGCTGTCGCCCGTAAAAAGCAATAGATGC
>NZ_JBHUEO010000075.1:0-6867 GCF_042680885.1 Siminovitchia sediminis
GATTTTGTATGGAGCAACTTTATCACCGCCATATTTTGTTATTTTTATTTTAACAAATTAAAACGATGAAAGAACAAATATTATAAATAATTAAAAAGGCTGTCGAGGGTTTCTCGACAGCCTGAGAGCTAGTATAACTAGCTCTCTCCCTTATTCATAAAGCACATACATAAGGTTTAACTATAACTATGAAACTATTTATAGTCTTTCGATACAAGGATAATAGACACTAAAAACGATGATTAAAAAGGGGAGGATTAATCATGTTTAAAAAGGTGTTAGGGAGTATAGCTGTAATAGCAATATCGTTGGGCTTGATATTGCCACATAATGATGTTAAAGCAAATGGTGTAGGTAATTGTTCAATAACAATTGATGCTAATAGACATGTCGTAGGTAATGAAGCAGATGCCACAGGTGCTTGTAAAGGGTATGTCGTCGGATATGTAACCCCTAGTGGGAAGGCTATGGTAGTAGGTGCTGTCTCTAAGCCAGTAAGTAATGGAGAAGTCGTAAGATACTCTTCCGTTAATGGTGAATTTGATTTAAGTGTTACAGTTATCCCTAAAAAATCTGAACCTGCGCCTGCGCCGCAACCAAAGCCGGCACAACCAAAACCGCAACCTACACCAAAGCCGGCAGAACCAAAACCTACACCGCAACCAAAACCAGCACCAAAGCCGACCCCAGCACCGAAGCCGGTGGAATCAAAACCAGTGGAGTCAAAGCCAAAACCGACACAACCAAAGTCGCAACCGAAACCTGTAGAAGCAAAACCGACACAACCAAAACCGCAACAATCAAAGCCGACTCAACCTGCCCAACAACACAAGCAAGGGGTTGAAAAGTCTACTAATACTAACCAGAAGAAAAGTAATGACAACGATAGTAGAGGAAGTAATGGCAGTCCGGCTAGCCCAAATAAAAATTCAACAAATTCAATATCTGCTCAAAAAACAAATAATAGTACAAATAGTACAGATAAAAAAGTAAAAGATTCACATAAAGATGATAAACAAAGTTCAAAAAATCTTTCTGTAGCGGAATTAAAAGATAAAAATGCAGTAATTAGTAAAGAGGGAAACAAACATTTTGCAATCTTTGAAGATGAGGATGGAAAAGAAGTTAAGCAAGAAATATCTAAGTTAGAAGCTGAAAAGTTACATGACGAATCTTTAAAAAAGGATGATAAAGATGCACCTGCTAGTGTTTCTTCTAATGATGATAATATAGAAAAAAATATTTCCAACAAAGCAACCAGTCCTTTTATTATCCTTGCGATCGGTCTTGGTTTGCTAATTGTAGGTGGTGGAATATTTCTTTACTATAAAAAGAAGAAGTAATTTAGTGACAATATTAGGGCTAACCTTTAGGGGTTAGTCTTTTTGCTTGGTCGGAATGATACTTTTATGATACTTTCGTGATACTGTTAGGATACTATTTAGATACACTATAGAGACTTTTTTGCTAAAAAAACATGTTATATTGGTAATGTGAAAAAATCTTAAATTGGATAACTTTAAATTTACTTGGTCAAAAAATGCTAAAACTTCCTACACGGTTAGGGAGTTTTTCTTTTTATTACATAAGGAAAGGAGAAGTGTGATTGGAGACTGTGAAAGTGAGAATGATATTATATAGTTTCGTCATTTTTGCCATGGGAGTTAGTTTCTTTTTTGGAGAATCGAAAGTCAGTGCAAATGCACATCCTTCCATTCAATTGCGTGATGGTAACGCTACATGGGCAGATGGCGGTTATAGACCAAGTAAAAATGCGGGTGGTGCAAAAACATGGGCGACCGATGTGAGTCCATCTGTTAAAACGGCTTGGGAGAAAGGAAATATTGATAGGGGAGGTAAATTCCCTAAGAGACTGTATAGTGTTGATAAAGGAAACCGTTTCTTTTATGACGTTTATGAGGGAAGTACAGATCATGACTTTAAGCAAGGTTGGCAAATAACTAAGTCAGGTGGAGAGGATTTTTTCACCTTTGATGGATGGGCGGCGATTGATGGTTATTACCACCATGATGTGCATAACACCGCTACCTATATTGGTGTGATAAATAAAACAGACAGGAGTGATAGGAGGGTTTTTAAAACTCGCCTTACTAATTTAAATGCTGGCAAGGATTTAGAGTGGAATAAACAGTCTAATACTGGATCAATTAGAAATAAGTGTCCAAACACTGGGCAAGATTCTCTTAAAAGGAATCGTGAAGAGTGTAATATGGAATATAAGTGGGTTGGATTTCGTGCATATATTCCATTAGCAGAATTGTTTAAACAAGGTAATGAAGTTTGGGAATTTTATATCATCAAAGCGGTTAAGGGTATGGAAGGAGGTACTAGATTAGTTTATGATGAACTAATTTTACCTTTTGAAAAAGGAGGAGTGGATTGGAATGATGGTCAACTAACATTAACAAGTGGTAGTGATTTAAGATGGATGACAATGACAAACCCAAAGGTCATCAAAAGAACTAAACCTATAAGTGCCGAAACAGGTATTGGCGGGGTAGGGTATTTTGATGAAGGGGAAACTTATCAGTGGATTCATCAAAGTGAAAGTGCTGGTACAACAGTTTGGCATGGTTTGAAAGTTCCTAATGAGAATCCATCTACTAGATATGCTAGTTCAGCATATCTTCAATTTGGAGGAAATATTGCTACACTGTCATGGAAAAAAACACAGGTAGACGTTACTGTGCATCATAAAGATTCAAGGACTGCTACGATAGTGCGTACAGAGAGACTAAAAGCTCCTTATAATAGTGCTAATAATTATACTTTAAGACCAAAAACAAAAGGTAATTTAATTGATCAAAATGGCAAGGAAATAAAAAGCAGGAATTTTAGTTATGTTGCTGATCCTTCGAGAACTAGTCAAACAATTACAAGAAATAGAATAACGGGCAATTTTACAGTTACATTTACTTATCAGGCATATGTAGATGTAGTTATAAATCATATTGATAAAGGTACTGGTGAAGTGCTTGCTACTGAACAATCAATAGCGCAATACAATGATCCTTATACGGTTAACCCTAAACCACGTGGGCATTTCAAAAATACTTTTGGTTATCCTTATGTTGCTGTTACTGATTCTGTAAAATTCAATAATTTAAGAGGAACAGAAGAAGTATTGTCTGATGGCAGAAAATTGAGAAAACAAACAATCAATATCTATTATAAACCTGTCCTACCTGACCCTTCACGTGTGGTTGAAGTGGGTGGTGGAAGAAATACTCATGGACATGCAGAAGGTCAATCGTTTTGGGAATTGCGTAAGGAGAATGTGAATGAAAAAAGTAAGTTATATGCCGAAAGTAACTATACGATAACGGGCACTCATTATGCTACAAGAAATGAAAAACACACATTAAATTTGGATACACGTAAAGAATCGTCAACTGACCCAATCGCTCTAATTGCTAAGGCTTCCGATTTTAAAAATAAAAATATGGAATATGATTTTGAGTATGAGTATACCAATCATTTTGATGTAAGTTATTTCTGTTCTGAAAAAATCGGAAATGATTGTGTGGAGTGGAAACGAGACAAAATTGTTCCGGCATGGCAAGCTCCATATGGAAAAAAATTCAAATTATCTGAAAGCGAAGGTGGCTTCTCATATTATACAACCAGTCGTTTAGGTAGGATAGTTAATGAGAATGTGATTATTTATAATGAACCTACAGATAAAACAGGAGTTAAGGCAGGAGACAGCTATGGATATACGTATTTTATTAAAGAAAAAGCTGTAAGAGGTAATGATGTGTATTACCGCCTGTCGAATGGTGCAAGTGCTGAAATGTTCCCAGAAAAAGCAATTGGATGGGTTAAAGAAAATGATTTAATGACGTATACTCATTTCGGCATGGATAGACTAAAAAAGGTTATTACCCTCAACGGTAATGGAAACTCTTATACTAGAGCGTGGGGGTGGACAAAGCAACAAGTGCATGATCTTTCAAGGTATAAGGGAGAAGAGTTCCATGTTAATTTAACCGAAACAGTAGGAGACAACATATGGTATAGAGGAAAAATTAATGGAACAGGAAGTGACATTTGGGTTCATCAAAATCATACGAATTCCATTGAAGTAATTAATGTTAAGCCGACTAGCGAAAATTTAATAAAGCGAGGTAATCAAGCTAACATTTTACAATTAAAAATGGATCACCGGCATGGTGAGACAATTAAAAAAGAAAATATTGTTCAAATATTAAACGAAAGACTCTTAGTGGGGCGTAGTGATTCATTTACTGAAGCTACAAGGGAGAAAGAGAACTATTATGAGCGTTTTGAAAAATTAGATAATCTCATGAAGCCCACATATGAGTTGAAAACACAATCTGCTTTAAATGTTAAGCCTGATTCCTTGAGGTATTTTGTACATGTGCCATCAGGCAATCATAAGAAAAATGGTTTTACCGTGCTACAAAAGGGAAACATTCATGGGCATTATTATCCTGTGGATGTCGATGAAAGTTTGAAAGAGGATTTGAAAAATAGCACGGAACGAAGTGATTTGGGAAAATATGCGTTCTTCTTGCAACAAAGTGAAATGCGAGATAGAGGTATTCAGGGGGGCGATCGTGTTTATGATATGGATTTTGTCAGCGATTATTTCTTTGTGGCGAAAAGAACAGGTTTTGTTACCGTGTTCCCTTACGCATACCAGCTTAACAGACACTTTGTGCATAACGATACAAAACCTACAGAAAAACTTGCTGTACAATTAACCAAAGATAAAATGGCTAGGGATTATTTCAAACATACAAGTTATGATTTTAAGGATGAAATCATCGGGATTAACGGGGAAGGGTTAGATAATATAGAAAAATTACAAAGATATTATGTTCCTATCGATCCAGCATCAGGACTAAAGCCGAATGAGGTTTACACAAATCATATATTCTTGAAAAACATTGGCTTAAATGATGTTAATTGGGAATATGGTCAGAAATTTTCGTTTGAACATTATTTATTTGGTTCAGGTCACGATGACGCTTGGTTAATTGAACAATCAGAATCAAAAATAAGTGATTTTTCAGAACGTGATGTTCATTCTATTGTAATTAAGCACACGGAAAAAGAGGGCATCGTAAATTCAATTAAGGAAAGACCCAAACAAAAGTTGCATCAATTTCGAGTTGCTGATTTAGACTTTTTTAATAAGATTAGGGAAGCTATTGAAGGGTTCTGATTGATAGATAGCCATTTGCTTTTTATGACAAGAAAATATTTATGACGTTATCAAGTAATCGTTTTGAGTCTAACTAAAATAGTTAGGCTCTTTTTTTATGGGAATTGTGGATTTAAGGCAGGTTCAACTCCTGTCGTTCCCGAGAAGTCATTTTGTTTTTGAAAAACCCTTTCTAAAAGTGAACTTTTAGAAAGGGGATTTTCTTTAAAAGGGGGTGAAAGACATTGGATAGCCATAAAGGAGCAATCACATTGATACTTGTTGTCTTAATCATCTTTGGGATATTTGTTGCATTTGCAACAGGTGTATTCGATCCAATTATGACGAAGATTAGCAATGGTTTTAGCAACATGGTGGATAGTGTCTTTAGTGGTTCAGGTATGAATTGGGGAGGTGCTAAGTAACAAATTAGCACCTTTTTTTATTAAAGGGGTGAGTATGGTTGAATTCGGAACAAGTTCAAGTGAAAAAACGAAAGGTTACTAATAGTAAACCTTCGCAATTCCGTGAATTTGAAAAGTTGGCGAAGAGCATTTTGGAAGGTAAGGGAATTTCCTACTTTGAATGGCTACACGAGAAACATCAGGAACTTATAAATGATTTTAATGTTGAAAATATGAAAAAAATTAGTGAATTAGCAAGAGAGGGGTGATTAATGGATGAATGAGGTCATCAGGACAATTACAAATATCACGAACGGAATTAAGCCTGTCGCACCTGTTTTGGCAGGCTTAATTCTTGTTGTTATTGGATTATTGTGGACTTTTGCAAAAGACCCACAAAAAAAGGAAATGTATACGGGGTGGATGATTAACGTTGCTATTGGATTTGGAATTGTTTATTTAGCAACATATCTCGTATCATGGTTGGGCGGTAGAGTAGTAGGTTTCTAAGATTGGTGAGGGTGATATGAAGTGGGTTCCACTTTATATCACTCTCTTTTTAATTATAATTATTAATTTAATGAGGTGGATTTTGATGAGTAATCAAACAAATAGCATTGATAAAACAATTCAAGAAGATATAATTCAAGAAGATATGCAGGGAAATGACATAGTATATTTTGTATCTTATTACCATTCAAGAGGTATGGGTAATGCGGAAGTAATCATGAGCGATTATATTATTAATGTTAATCAAGTGGGGAGTTTACAAAAACTAATAGAAGAGGAATATAAGGTGAATAATGTAACAATTATTAATTTTTTTCCACTGCGGTTAGAAGAAACGGCAGAGAACCGAGATTAGGGTGAAAGATAGGGAGAGGTGTATTAATGGAATATTTAAATTTAGCTGGTTATTTTATAGCTTATTTGATTTCTATAGGAATTGCTCTTTTGTCATTAATCATTGTATTAGTTGGAGGATTCGATTTATTTAATCTTTTGCATGGAAAAAAAACTACTCATTTATCTAATTTCCTTCTTAAAATAAAGTTGGAGTGGTTAGCGAAAAAAATGGATTTTAAAGAGATTTAAATTAATCCGATGAAATGATAGCTATTCTAAAATGATATTGAACAGGGGTGTTGGGTAATGTCAAAAGTTCTATGAAAACTCACTAGATTTCTATCAGTGGTTGGGTGGTTAACTCACGCAATCGCCCTTGACAAACACGCCAATGGTTTAGGTTGTGAATAACAAGGGCGAAGGGAA
>NZ_JBHUEO010000076.1:0-3281 GCF_042680885.1 Siminovitchia sediminis
GATTTTGTATGGAGCAACTTTATCACCGCCATATTTTGTTATTTTTATTTTAACAAATTAAAACGATGAAAGAACAAATATTATAAATAATTAAAAAGGCTGTCGAGGGTTTCTCGACAGCCTGAACGGACGACCCGGGTCGTCCGTTTTTCATTATTCCAATCCACCGATGGACAAGTATTTTGTTTCCAAATATGGCTCGATACCTTCGATGCCGCCTTCGCGTCCAAGTCCGCTCTCCTTCATGCCGCCGAATGGCACGTGAGCTGCTGATGGTGCACCGTCGTTCCAGCCGATGATGCCGAAGTCAAGGTTTTCGTGAAGGTATGTTCCTGTTTTATAGTCATTTGTGAAGAAGTAAGCTGCCAGTCCGTATGGAGTGCTGTTTGCAATTTCAACTGCTTCTTCCAATGTTTTAAAGGTAACGATAGGTGCTACAGGACCAAATGTTTCTTCCTGCATAATATCCATATTGTGTGTAACATCTTTCAGGACAGTTGGATATACAAAGTAGGATCCTTTTTCTTCGTCTACATCAAACTGGTTTCCGGCAAGTACTTCCGCACCTTTTTCAATCGCATCATTGATTTGGAAAGCAATTTTTTCGTAGCCTTTTTTGTTGATGACCGGACCTACATCTGTATCTTTGTCTAAGCCATTGCCAACTTTAAGTTGTTTTGCACGTTCAGCAAATTTTGCAGCAAACTCATCCGCAATACTTTCGTGAACAAGCAAGCGGTTAGCACAAACGCAAGTTTGGCCGGCGTTTCTGAATTTAGTCAGCATCGTTTGTTCAACCGCAATATCGATATCTGCGTCTTCAGCAACGATCAATGGAGCATGTCCGCCAAGTTCCATTGTTACGTGCTGTACATTGTTGGCAGCATCTCTGATCAGGGACTTTCCAACAGGTGTTGAACCAGTAAATGTAATTTTTCTAACCAATTTGCTGCTTGTGAATAACTCACCCATCATCCGGCCGCTGCCGTTGACCACTTGCACAGCGTCTTCAGGAATTCCTGCTTCATGGGCAAGCTCGATCAAGCGAATGGTTGTCAAAGGAGTTTCCACTGCTGGTTTCACGATAAACGTACAGCCGGCTGCAAGTGCAGGAGCTGCTTTTCTGGTCATCATGGCTGCAGGGAAGTTCCAAGGGGTAATCGCAGCAACAAGGCCGATCGGCTGTCTTGTTACCAGGATTCTCTTAGATTCAGCAGATGCAGGAATGGTACGTCCATAGATGCGTTTGGCTTCTTCTGCATACCAAAGCACATAGCTTACTGCATAGTCTACTTCACCCAAAGATTCACGGATAGGTTTTCCGTTCTCCTTCGTCATCACTTCCGCGATGCTCTCTTTGTTTTCTTTTATTTTATCAGCCCATTTAAAAAGCAATTCTGAACGTTTATGAGCATTTACTTGAGACCACTTCTTAAAAGCTTCGTGGCCTTTTTCAAGTTTTTTATTTACTTCCTCGGCTGTATCAACCTTTACTTCCTGGATGACTTCACCTGTAGCCGGGTTTTTTACTTGAAATGTTTCTGCCATGATCACAACTCCTTTATCTATGTATTCTTCATTCACTTTATAACAGATTGTTTCTGTTGCCAAGTAAATGAACTTAGGCAATCCCTCTATTATTTTAACACAAAGTCGAAAAACTACCACTTACAATTTGAGGATATTTTTATGAGGGTGACTTGGTACACAAAAAATCCCTATATAAAAGATAGAAATCATATAAGGAGGCTGAGACACACATGTTTTCAGGGTATCGGGTAACTTCACCATACGGATGGAGGATTGATCCAATTACAGGCGGGAGAAAGTTTCATGGAGGAATCGATTTAGTCAAGGCACATCAGGCTCCCATTTATTCTTTTACGGAAGGGAGTGTCCTATTTGCCGGTAGGGGAAAAAGCGGGACAGGGCTTGGCGGATATGGAAATGTAGTGGTCATTCAAGATCAAAAAGGATCCGCTCATCTCTATGCCCATTTGGAAAAAGCTGCAGTTCAGAAGGGAAGAAGGATAAAAAAAGGAACAATCATTGGATTTCAGGGAGCAACCGGCCGGGTGACGGGCTCTCACCTTCATTATGAAATCAGAAAAACTGCTTCGCCCCAATATGGTTGGACAACTAATCCTGAGCAGTCGACTTACAATCCGGAAAAATACTTGTCGTCCAACGGGAAAAGTGAAAACACCAAATCCACTTATAATGTACATGCCTCGGTCCGTGGTTATTTAACAGCTAACGACGCGAGCAGGCAAATGAATCCCAAAGGCAGAGTTCAACCGGGAGGCTATTTCGTATACCTTACATCTCAAGGAATGATCAATGTTACGACAAAAGAAGGAATACCAGGGAGCTGGATTAACCCTGCCGAAAATCGCAATACCGTAAAGATGAATCAAACATTGATTTTGCCTTCCTCGTCTTCCTCCTGGCGCGTCTATCCGATTGGCCTTATGCCGGTAAAAGGAAATGAGTCCGGATATCTGAATCCGAAGAAATTTGGTGGACTGGCATATGAAATTATTGGAAGTCCTCAAAAGGATGTGTATACAATTCAAACAGCCGATTTCGGACTGGTAAATATTTATGCCGCGCCACATACCGGTGCGAAAATACGCGGTAAATAAAGAGCAGCTTAGTATACCTTTGTCCTGTTGCCCAAATAGTGGATAAAGCAAAAAGGGGAGGGCTCCCATGCAATTTTATTAAGGCCGGAAAATGCCTTTAAGAATTTTGGATTGAAGCTGATTTAGGAAACTCCAGGAGGATGAACATATCGTTTGTCATCCGCGAATGGGTTTCCGGTTTGGAAAAAGAATATGTTGTTGCTCCGCTTGAATGGGAAAGTGCATTATCCAATACACACCAGCAGGTGGTCAGCTTTATTGAATCAGTCGATTATGCGATTAATTGGCATCCCACCTATATCATCGTGTTCTCCTGCTTGTTTTATTCTGGTTTATTCAACTGTGCAGACAAATTAGAGACCACAGTAATGATGTAAGCCGTAATCGAACGGCCAAGGTAGTGATCAACCATATCATCAGGGAATCTGATTATTTTATGGGGATTGCCCGAGCGCTGCTGTCTCAAAGTCCCGGTTACCAGCCCGGGAAAAGCTAAAAGCTCTTTTTAAGGGCTCAGCTTGTAGAGAAAGTATATGTTTTTTTCTCTACAGGCTTTTTTATTTTACATTTAGACGACTTGTATCTAGATTTTTGTGTTTTTATTTTTAAGAAAAAGATTCCCATCCACCTAGACCT